>CAJOLO010000150.1 GCA_905235345.1 uncultured Lachnospiraceae bacterium | reverse complement strand
CTCACATCAAGATAAGCGACTCGCTAAAATCTATGGATTGCAATCTGAAAAGAATCACACAGTTTTCTGTATTCGCATCATCTCATATGAGTACACAAATGGAAGGTTGTGAATATCTTCCACGACCCAGCTATGCACCATATTCCACTCTGCTCTTACATTCACTGTCTGCATAATGTAATTCCTTTCTTTAATCTTCTTTGATTGTTTCATACAATACCATGACAGTTTCTTCCTGTCAAGTTAATTTTTTTCGTTAAAAAACCTCATTCCATAATTTCTTTTGTGGATGAGGTTTTTTGTGGTTTCAACAGTCCGTATCGCTTGGACTGTATCAGGTAATGTTATCAATCCATCAAATAAACACCTTTGATTGTTTATATTACGGTATAACTCACTATCAATCCTCATATTTCTTGGTTCATTTAATTCAATAGTTGTCTACATGACTCCTCTAATATTGCGAGCGATGGACCATACATTATCACAATAATTGCTGACAAACACAGTTATCATATTTTTGTTTGGATTATACTCCGAAATGAAACTTACCCCCGGATCACATCCATGAAAATACGGAATATCTTTCTTTCCATTTCCATCAATGATCCATACGCCGTAGCCATATAAGTTTAGACGCCTCTACTCCATGTAATCCTCCGTAAAGAAAGGGCTGTTCTTTTCTACGCCTGCTTATAGTATGAAAGAAAGTCTGCAAGCTTACCCATGGCATCTTCAAGTACTTCGATTCTTGGAAGATATACCACGCGGAAATGGTCGGTCACTCCAGTTAAAGCCTTTTCCGTTAATAAGAAGAATCTTCTTATCTTTGAGAAGATCAAGGGCGAATTTCTCATCATCCGTAATATTGAACTTTTTCGTGTCAATCTTAGGGAATATATAAAATGCTGCCTTGGGCTTCACTGCTGAAATACCCGGAATATCATTTAATGCTTTATATACGTACTCTCTCTGCTCATATACTCTTCCGCCGGGAACAATATAATCATTTACGCTCTGATATCCCCAAAGGGCGGTCTGAACAATCGACTGTGCCGGAACATTAGAGCAAAGACGCATATTGGAAAGCATATTTATTCCCTCTATATAATCCTTAGCAATCCTCTTATTGCCGCTTAATATCATCCATCCAATTCTGAAACCTGCTATCATATGGGATTTTGACAATCCGCTGTATGTCACGCAGAAAAGATCCGGTGCCAATGACGCTATGGATACATGCTCCTCATCATCCATGACAAGTCGGTCATATATCTCATCGGAAAAAATCATCAACTGATGTTCTCTCGCAATATCAACTATCTGCTGCAATATCTCTTTGGGATAAAGTGCACCTGTAGGATTGTTGGGATTAATGATAACAATCGCCTTGGTTCTTGAAGTAATCTTCTTCTTCATATCATCAATATCCGGATTCCACTCTGCCTGTTCATCGCACACATAATGAACTGCCGTACCACCTGCAAGCGTAACACACGCGGTCCATAACGGATAATCCGGAGATGGTACAAGCACCTCATCACCATCATCAAGAAGTGCCGACATACACAGATTGATAAGCTCGCTTACACCATTGCCTGTATAGATATCATCCATTGTAACATTTGGGATTTTCTTAATCTGCGCATATTGCATTATCGCTTTTCTTGCTGCAAATAATCCTCTTGAATCAGAATATCCCTCACATTCGGTAAGCTGTCTTCTCATATCATATATTACCTCATCGGGAGTTCTGAAACCAAACGGAGCAGGATTGCCGATATTCAATTTGAGAATCTGCATACCCTCATTTTCCATTCTGGCTGCCTCGTCCACAACAGGACCTCTCACATCATACAACACATTATCCAGCTTTGTTGATTTCTTGAACTCTCTCATACCGTCACCTTTACCTTTCGATTCTAAAATTGAACTTTTTATATTATCAGCAGGGTCTCCCTTCACCATGTCCGTCTCGTCCTTTCCCAACAGCCAGTCAGGATCAACCTCCAGAGCCTGTGCAAGAAAGCCAAGTATTTCCTTTCTTGGAACGGTCTTGCCGGAAACATACTGACTTATATGGCTCTTGCCAAGTTTGATTTCTTTCTTCTCTGCCATGCGGACAAGATCAATCTGTTTGATCTGTTTTTCCTTAAGAAGAGTATTAAGACGCTCTGCAAATATTGAATTCTCCATACTTCCTACCTTTCCATATTATATTTCGTGTTTCTTTATGATTATATCAGCAACGCTGACCGTCATTCGACAACAAGAATGCTGTAACCGGACAATCTGCCAAGGAACATTCTTGAATTTTATTGCACTCTTTAATCAGATTGCAATAAAAAATTGAACTTTTTACAATTATACTCTCTATTTGCAAAAAGTTCAATACCACATTCCAAAAAAGTTCAATATTATATTTCAAAAAATTCAATTTATTGTTCCATTTATATTCTTATATTTTGTACTATTACCATCCAATATCGTTAACTTAAGTTTTTCATCCCCTCATCCGTCAGCAAATCTTTAATTTGCTGACACCTTCCCCCCTCAAGGGGGGGAAGGCATCCTTATTGCTGATACTAATTATAACTATTCGTATCTATTCTTTAATAATACTTCCTTTTTGTATATTTTCTTTGATTATACCATCAATAACTTCAAAAAGCTTTTCTGAACCCAGTGCTGTCTTTCTCTGTCTGCCATATACCTGATCTGCACTTACTCCATGCTCCTTCCAGTCTCCGCCATTGTTACTGTTATTAAGCATCAATGGTTGCAGATTATCCATGGCATGAGCAAACTTGGACTCTGCTGTTTCATATTCCTCAAACTCGTCAAACAGAGCAATAAACTCCTCCTTCTGATCAAGGGGAAGCAGAGAGAATATCCTCTCCTTTGCCGCATCCTCTCTGGCTTTCTGTGTCTTTAAATTCTCAGGATCATAGGCGTAAGTATCTCCTGCATCGATCTCAACAATATCATGAATGAGACACATAAGCATAACCTTTGCTATATCAACATCTTCATTGGAGTATTCACGAAGCAGATACGCCATAATAGCCATGTGCCATGCATGCTCGGCATCATTCTCATTTCTACCGTGCCCCGACAGATGTGTCTGTCTGAATATGCTCTTCTCTTTGTCAATCTCCAAAGCAAATTCAAGCTGCTTTCTTAACCTCTCATCAACTCCATCCATCATGTCATAGCTCCTCAACAATCCTGTATGCAGGAAATGATCCGGTATGTCATATCTCCTCATCAATTCTGTATGCAGGAAATGATCCGGTATGTCATATCTCCTCATCAATTCTGTATGCAGGAAATGATCCGGCAAATAACGTATCCGTCATGCACCAAGTGCCTCATCAATAGACTTTGCAAGCTGATCCGCACATGATGTGCCACGTCCCTTACAATCATTACCTCTCAGTATATCTGCCGCATGCTTTGCATCTGTTCCCTCAAGAAGCTTTCCTATTGCTTTGAGGTTACCGTTACAGCCTCCGACAAACTTAAGATTATATATCTTTCCCTCATCATCAAGCTCATATGTAATCTGCGTCGAGCATACACCCTTGGGAGAATATGCATACTGTTTCATTAACTATCACATCCTTTTTTATCTTTCTTTCGTCACCTCATCCGTCAGCAAATCTTTGATTTGCTGACACCTTCCCCTCTCAAGGGGAAGGCTTAAATTAATGACATTTACCGCTATCTTTATACTTTTCACTGTCATTTGATAAATATTTTTCATCGTTTTTTCCAATAAGAAGAATACACCTGTTGTATCATATAATTCTGCATAGTGCAAGATCAATCTTCCCATCTATCGATTATTTCCTCAGCAATTATTCTCTTTGAAACACATTTATCCATAGCATTCTTTCCAATATACCTGTGAGCATCAGCCTCGTTCATACCTTCATTGGATATGAGAAGCCATTTTGCTTTATTGACAATACGCATTTCAGAAAGCTTATCATCTGCCGTGGATAACTTCTTCTCAAGTGATTTTATCTTATCCTGATCAGCACACAAATGTCGTATACAATGTTCGATAGTGCTTCTGTTAATCGGCTTAGCCGCTGAGATTATCCCATAATCAATCACATGTTGTGCAACATCGTCAAATATCTCTCCCGGAGCGACAAGAAGTATTCCAGACGTATATCTCGAAGCTGCATCTATGACAAAATCAACCCCAAGATCATCCGGCAGTGGAGAATTAATCACGATAACATCATATCTCCTCGACAGCAGTTCCCGCTGTGCAAGAGAAATACTTTTTCTCACCTCTATAACGTCGAAGCTTCCATTCGGAATAGCACGTTTCACAAGTGTATTAAATTGTTCGGATGCGGATACAATCAAAAGAGAGTATTGTCGTTCAGTTTTTGTTTTCATCCTGTCTCCTGTCTATTATGCAGATAATTTCAACAACCGGTTCATTCTGAATATATTGCATAAATAAAGTATTTATGCACCATAATTAATACCACTACTCATAAAGTATTATTCGTACAAAAATCCCAAGACTATATCATATTGAAATTATCTATAATATATTACACACAATATTTTACGATGACTCAATATACAAAAGCACTAATCAATTGATGTAACTGTCAATAATTTCCTTAGGAACAATCTCCTTTATAAAACTGCTGTTCAAGGCAATCTCACTTGCCTCTTTTCTTGACTTCGGAAGCAATATCCCATCAGGATCCATCTCTTTAGGCAATGAAAGCTTATTCTCAATTCCATAAAGTCCTGCATGTATCAACAATGCATACGCAAGATAAGGGTTACTGAGGGCATCCGGTGAACGAAGCTCTACTCTTGTTTTCCCTTTAATATCAGATATATATAAAAGTCCTGACTCACCCTCTGCAGACCAATTGATTCTGTCAGGAGCGGTTGCATTACCAAATCTTGTGTAAGAACTGTCAGACGGATTAAGGAACAGTGTCATATCAGATATCTTGTCAATGATTCCCGCAGCCGCCAGCTTACATACATCCTCGCCATCATTCCTCTCGGCAAAAAT
>CAJOLO010000149.1 GCA_905235345.1 uncultured Lachnospiraceae bacterium | reverse complement strand
GAATGTTCAGGAGAAGATTATGATAAGAATAGATATGCCGGAGAATGCCAACAGAATAATACACACTCTGCAGAATGCCGGATATGAAGCGTATATAGTGGGCGGATGTGTCAGGGACGCAGTGCTTAATAAGGAACCGGATGACTGGGATATAACTACCTCGGCAAAGCCTCAGGAGGTTAAGGCTTTATTCAACAGGACGATTGACACCGGAATTGCCCATGGAACCGTTACGGTGATGTTCGGCAAGGAAGGATATGAGGTGACAACCTACAGGGTTGACGGAAAGTATGAGGATCACAGAAGACCGAACTCGGTAACATTCACAAGCAATCTTATTGAGGATATGAAGCGCAGGGACTTCACAATCAATGCGATGGCATACAATGATGATGAGGGAATTGTGGATCATTTTCATGGGGTGGAGGATCTTGATGCTCATGTTATAAGATGTGTGGGTGAGCCGTCTGACAGGTTTGATGAGGATGCTTTACGGATACTTAGGGCACTCAGATTCTCGGCACAGCTTGATTTTGAGATTGATGACAGAACTAAGGAGGCCATAAGAGACAGGGCGAAGTATCTTGAAGATATCAGTGCCGAGAGGATTGCCGTGGAGCTTACTAAGCTTCTTATGTCTGACCATCCGGAGAGGTTGCTCACAGCTTATGAGCTTGGAGTAACAGGGATTGTACTTCCTGAATTCGATGCCATGATGGAGACACCGCAGGTCAATAAACACCACTCATATAATGTAGGAGAGCATACGATCAGGGTAATACAGGAGGTGCCAAAGGACAAGGCCCTTCGGTGGGCCGCCTTATTGCATGACGTGGCGAAACCTGCGACACATACCAATGACGGGCAGTGGGATCATTTTTATGGACATAATGAGGTGGGCGTAGATATGGCCAGAAGTGTGCTTAAGAGGTTGAAGTTCGACAATGTCACGATAGATCGGGTTAAGCGCCTTGTGTACTGGCATGATTATGGTATGGGCGAGCTTCCTAAGCTGCGTTCATTCAGGAAAGCGCTTAATAAGATGGGGGCAGATCTCTTCGAAGATTACACATATATTAAGCGTGCGGATATTCTGGCTCAGAGTGATTATCACAGGGAGGATAAGCTTAACAATCTGGAGAACCTTAAGGAATATTATAAGGAGATCATGGATAAGCAGCAATGTCTGACGATTAAGGAGCTTGCCATATCGGGAAAGGAGCTTATGGAGCTGGGAATGAAACCGGGACCGCAGATTGGTGATGTACTTAAGAATCTGCTTGATAAGGTGCTTGATGAACCTGAGTTAAATGAGCGTGAGCAACTTATAAAGCTTGTTAAGGAAGATATGCAGTGTATGAAAGATTAAATAAGAGAAGGTGTCACTTATTTAACTCAGTAGGAGAACACGTTTTCCCTTAGAGAAGTGCGGGTGGATTATAAGACTGAACATAAGAAATGTTTTAACATATGTTAAGAACATTTCTTATTTTTTATTGTAATAATTTATATTTTAGTGATAAATATATAATCTCCTTCATAAGATGGTGTAAGGTTTGAAGGTCGTAATGATTAATTTAATGATAATTACTGTATGAAAGATACTGTATTAAATAGCATTTGAACCTTCCAAACATTCATATTATAAGAGGCGTCAGAAAATGCATTAACAATAATGACGCTACAAGAATAAAGGAGGGGATATTTTCATGTCTGAAAAACTTGCTGAGGTGTTCGAGCAATATGATATGGATATTATTAGCACCAGAAAGGGAAGAGGTTCGACGATCATAACAACAGGTGACGGACTTAAGATTCTTGAGTCTTTTCGTGGCAGTATGGTGCGTCTGGAGCAGGAATATGTATTAAAGCAGCTATTCCTGGAAAGCGGAATGGAATGTCTTGATCATATTATTCCCAACCGGGATGGACAGCTTTTTACCTGTGACAGATACAGGCAGCCTTATGTGCTTAAGAAACATTTTGATGGTGTGGAATGTGATATGAGAAATCCTTCTGACGTGATTGCGGTAGTGGATGCGTTATCCGAGTTCCATAAAAAAGGCAAATGGGTTGCCGTGGAGTTTGAAACGAGATGGAGCGAGACGAGACGTCAGAAGGAAGAGCAGCGTGTGGAGGAGATTCGTAAGGTCTTAGAGGACGGCGAGGAGTTGGAACGTATTGCATATCTGTATGAAATAAGCCGGAGCGCCCTGGAAAAAGCAATAAGCTGTGAAGAAAAACAGAAGAGAGATAATGCTGACAGAACCAATGGGGATTTGAACATTGATGAGTTATATGTGGAAGATATGCGTGGCAAGTTTGTGAGACATAATGCGCAGATTAGAAAGATTGGGCGGTTTGTTAGTAAGGTGAAGAGAAGAAATGCGTTTGAAAATCTCTTCTTAGAAGTGTACGGAGATTTCTGCAAGCAAGGTGTGGCCTGTGTGGAGATGCTGGAAAAGGGAATAGAAAAAGGAGATGGCAAAACTGCTGCTGAAGATAAATATGCCGTAGAAGACAAGGCTAATGTGAATAAAGCGGATGGAGCCGGAGCAGATGCCGGCAAGGCAGATAAGACTACAGAAAGATTTGAGGAGGAAGTTTTCAAGCGCCATTTTGGTATATGTCATGGAAGCTTTAATCAGCACAATGTTATATTAGGAGAAAATGATATTGCTATCGTACATTTTGAACGGTTCTCCAGAGGAAATCAGCTTAATGATCTCTATCAGTTTTCAAGAAAGGTGATGGAGAAGAATAATTACGATTTTGAGCTGCTAAAAGATATATTTAATGCTTACGGAAATAATATTGAGTTATCGGAGGATGACTATGCTTATCTCTATATATTATTTTCCTATCCGGAGAAGTTCTGGAAGATAGCGAACAGCTACTATAACTGCAGTAAGGCATTTTTATCTCCGAAATATCTGGAAAAGCTTCAGACCTTGATATTACAGGAAAAGGAAAAAAAGGAAATGCTTGACAGACTGAAAGGAATTGTAATTGAAGGTGAATAATGATAAAATAAAATACACATATATTTATTAAGATACAGCTGACGCCGGTATCAGGTGCATTAGTGCCTTGGTTGCCCGGACAGATATAAATGAGAAGAGAGATAGGATATGAGGAATTTAACTGCGGATAAAATTTATAGAGCAATATTTATATTGCCGGTGTTATGCCTGCTTATTCTCACATTGACTGCATGTGGGGATAAGCCGGTTCAGACGCCGGTGTATGATGATGAGGTAGAGCCTGCGGATGAGGTGCAGTATTTTTCCATAGTCAGTAATATTGACGAGGTAAACGGAAAGATAAGACTAAGGTCTGTAGGATATACATCTGAGAAGGAATTAAAGTTCACGGGAGGAGCAGATGTAAGGGATAAATACGGAGATATAATTCCGATGGCAGATGTTCAGCTTGGAAGTGTGGTTGATGCGGTATATGACGCAAACCGGGACAAGCTTATATCCCTTCATCTCAGCGATAATACTGCATTAGAGAAGAAAGAGGGAGTGTCCGGAGCAAAGATTGATTATATAGAGAAGACAGTTACGTTTGACGGGAAGACATATCAGCTTAGCAATAATGTGGGCGTATTTTCCGATAATACTGAGATAGGACTTGATGAGCTTTGCTTTGAGGATCAGCTTTCGGTATGGATATATAATAATGTTGTTTGTTCATTTTATGTGGAATTGGGACATGGCTATGTGAAGCTTGAGGATTATGGTTCTTATATGGGTGGTATGGTTGAAATCGGATATGATGTTATTGTTCCGGTTACTGAGGACATGCTGCTCACGGTACGCGAGGGGACTTATACTTTGCGAATTGCCAAGGGCGGAGATTCGGGAACAAAGCAGGTGACAGTGGAGAGGAACAGAGAGCAGACTGTATCGCTTGCTGATATTGCGGTGGAGCCTAAGGAAATGGGCTCGATACTATTCCAGGTTAATCCTTCGGATGCGGCGGTATATGTGGACAGAGTCCGCGTTAATACCGAGGGTGCGGTGTCTCTTGTATATGGAAAGCACAGGCTTGATATTGTAAAAGACGGGTACGACAGCTTAAGCGGTACAATTACGGTAAAGGCACCTTATAAGGTGAAGAATTATGCATTGACAGAAACGAAAGCAACAACGGAGAAGAGTTCGACCAGTAAAAGTTCAAAAACAACTGACAACACAAGTACAACTGCTAACGATAGTTCTTCAGATAAAGCGACTGCCGAGAAGAAAGCAGAGACCGCAACAACTAAAGAGCCCGGTGACAGTGCGACAACAGAAGCTTCGGACTCTTCGGATACGAATGATGATACAATCGATAATGGAAGCAAGACGGG
>CAJOLO010000148.1 GCA_905235345.1 uncultured Lachnospiraceae bacterium | reverse complement strand
AGCAGACTATGCCCTCTATATCAAACTACTCTGTTATTCCATAGTCAAGGCTCGCTTACGAGCCGGATTCAAGTTGGATTCAATACCGAATGCTCTTTCGAATCCAAGCACATCCTTACGGAGCTTTTACCGTAACCTACACTCCGACCGGATTATTACTGTTCTAAATTCTCCGAAGCCCCTTCAACAGTATTGCCCGCTTCTGCATTTTCTCCGGTGATTTCACCTGTATCTGCCTCCGGTATTCCATCTGTATTTCCATCTTCCCCTGCATTCCCGGAAGTTTCTGTCGTTACATCCATATCCTGCGAAAGCTGTTCATTAGGAACTTCTCCCTCAAATACCGGTGTTGCAGTCTCATCTCCCACATCCTCGCCGATACTCTTATTCTCTTCATTAGTCTGGTATATATTCATATATGGAAGCAGTTCCTCAAAGATTGAGTGAGCTATTATTGTACCAAGACCTGAACTTGCCTGATCTTCCACATGTGGCTCATCAACCGTTACATAAACCATTACCTGAGGATTCTCCACCGGTGCAAATCCAATAAATGATAACAGATACTTTCCGTTTCCTCTCGGAAGCTTCTCAGCCGTACCTGTCTTACCACCGATTGTATATCCCTCTACCTGAGCCTTTCTGGCTGTACCGTTACTTACAACCTCTTCAAGTGCATTTCTCATATATGTTGAAGTTTCAGCAGATATAGTCTTTCTTAATACAGTCGGCTCAATATTGTTGATTATTCCGCCGTTTTCGTTGACAATCTGTTTTACAAGATGAGGTTCATAGTAATTCCCACCATTTATCACCGAACAGAATGCCGTTCCTATCTGCATCATCGTTACAGTAAGACCCTGTCCAAATGAAGATGTTGCAAGCTCCACAGGATTCAACTTATCTTCAGTATAAACCAGCCCCGATGCCTCGCCTGCAAGATCCACATGAGTGGTCTGTCCGAATCCGAATACATCCTGGTATTTTGCAAAAGTCTTTCTTCCCTCTGCCTGTGCTATCTGCATAAGAGCAACATTACATGACTGTGTAAGTGCATTTTCCACAGAAACCATTCCGTGACCTTCATGATTATGACACTTTATCGTCCAATCAGCCACATCAAGCTGTCCACCGCAGAAGAATGATTCGTCACCATTAAGTACACCATCCTCCATTGCACCGGCAATTGTAAAGGTCTTATATGTGGAACCCGGCTCAAAACCATCAGAGATAATAAAGTTTCTCCATGCAGCATTAAGACAATCCAGTCTTTCTTCTTCTGTAAGAGCTTTTATCTGATTCTCCACGCTGCCACTCTCATCATTTGACGTAAACTGATATGCAATTGCACTGTCTTCATAAGGCTCATTTAAATCATAGCTGTTGGAATTAGCCATTGCAAGAACCTCAGCAGAATTAGGGTCCATAACAAGAACCGATACGTTCTTGGCTCCTGTCTCTTTCATAAAGGCATCAATCTTCTTTTCGACGATATTCTGTGCATTTGCATCTATTGTGGAAACCACATTATATCCGTTGACAGGCTCCTTTGTGGTTCTTTCCAATGTCATATCATTATTTAGATAACCGTATTCTCTGCCATTGGTACCATTTAGTTCATCGCTGTAATAACCTTCGATACCTCCCTGCCCGACATTACCGCTTACGGTAAATCCAATTGCATGGCAGGCAAGTGAGCCATACGGATAATATCTCTCATATTCATCCTCAAACCATATACCCTTGATATTCTTAGCTTCACCAGTCGCATTTTCCGCTATAAATTCTTTGAAATCCTTAATTTCATCATATGAAAGCTTCTTGAGCATCTTCTTGTATAGAGATCCGCTATCTTCAAGTGCTTTATTGATGTCTTCATCCGTAAGATTGAAATACTTCTTCAACGCCGCAACCGTATCCGCCTTAACCTCATCGCTTTGCAATATATTTTTGGGTTCTATAATCAAATTATATACTTTCTCACTTGTTGCAAGCTGTGTTCCGTTACGATCCAATATATCTCCTCTTCTATAAGGAATCTCAATACTGTCATAGCTTTGCTGTGCCAGCACGATCTTCTCATAACGCTTACCGTCTTTTTCATTAATATACAAAATGCGGATAATCAGTCCTATAAACAGTATTGTAAATACCACAGCACAGAAGAATAGTTTTTTCTGCATTCTGGCTAAAAATTTACTTTTTTTCTTTTTCCCGGCTCCGGCCATCTTATCACCCGTTCTCTTTATCTTTTACTAATCAAAATCATCGCCACCCGTAATATGCCTATGAGCATTTCACGGGTGGCTGTTATATACTTTATGTTTATAACTTTTTATTCAGTAGGAATGTCTTTGAACTGTTTAACATAATCAGGATTGCTGGCCTCATAAGAGACAACCTGTCCGTTATCCGGATATATCATTCCAAGATCTCTTGTAGCAACCTCATATATCTTCGTAAGATCAACAGAGCTTTGCAATCTTTTACTTGTTTCATTATTGCTGTCTGTAAGTGCATTAAGATTACTTTCTAACATTGCAATCTCTCTTCTCTGCTCTGTTATATTCGCTTTAAGTGTCAACATTGAGATACATGATACAAAAAGAAAAACTGTAGCTCCAACTAACATTAACGTATATTGCAAATCAAAAGCCTTTGCCTTTTTTACATTTCTTTGAATCTTTTCATTGACCTTTCGCTCTTTCTCCTGCTCAGGTCTTACTTCTCTCTCAGGTACTGCGCTAAGTTTCCTTACTGCGTTTCCTTCAACATAATACATATCCCTGTCTCTTTCATTCACGCTTTTCATACCCCTTTTCTACATACGTTTTTTCTCCAGTATCTTCTTGATTTCATCTATATTAATACCAATTATATTCTTTCAAATATTCTAAGCTTTGCACTTTTACTTCTTCTGTTCTCATTAATTTCCTGTTCGGTTGGCAATATTGGTTTCCTCGTAATCACTTTTCCTTTTGAAACCTTACCGCACACACATTTAGGAAAGTCGGGAGGGCATGTGCAAGGATTCTCATTAGTTCTGAAACTCCTTTTTACAATCCGATCTTCTAAAGAATGGAACGTAATTATGCAAATTCGGCCCCCGGAATTTAACAGATCTATCATTTGGTCAATGGATTGTTCAAGAATGGTCAGTTCCTGATTTAACTCAATCCTGATAGCCTGAAATGTTCTTTTTGAAGGGTGCCCTCCTGCAGACCTAGCTCTAATTGGTATAGCAGCCTTAATTATTTCATTGAGTTCAAATGTTGTTTCAATCACCTTTTCCTTTCTCGCCAAAACTATATGTTTTGCAATATTTTTTGCAAATTTCTCTTCTCCGTAGTCTCTTATGACACGGTATAGCTCTTCCTCTGAATATTCATTCACTATGTCTTTAGCGGTCATCTCCTGTCGCTGATCCATACGCATATCCAGCGGAGCGTCTTCTCTATACGAAAAACCTCTTTCCGGTGTATCCAACTGGTAGGAGGATACCCCCAAATCCAACACGATACCATCCACGCCACTGACGTTTAAATCATGCAGGACCCGGGGGATTTTTTGGTAATTGCTTCTTATAATATCAATTGGTACTTTATCTTTATAAGGAGATAGTCTGGTGCTTGCTGCGGAAATCGCAGCCGCATCCTGATCTATCCCTATGAACCTTGCGTTATGCGACAATTTCTCGCATACATAAAATGCATGTCCACCGCCACCAAGTGTTCCATCCACATAGATGCCGTCTTCTCTTATATTAAGTCCTTCGATGGTTTCATTAAGCAGTACTGATGTATGGGAAAATTCCATCTCTATTGTCCTTTCTTCTTTATTCCTCAAAAATCAACGGATTCCAGAAAACCTTCCGTAATCTTCCAAGTCTTAAACTGTCAGATTACAATTCCCAAATCTTCAATACTCATAGCAAGTTCATCAAAGTTGATATCGTCAATGTTATTCTTCTCTTCCCATTTATCCTTGCTCCAGATTTCAGCTCGTTCGCCAACTCCGACTATTACCACATCCTTGGTAATATCCGCTACTTTTCTTAAGTTGGCAGGCAGAAGTATTCTTCCCTGATTATCTACTTCACAGTCTGTAGCTCCTGCAAGAAAAAATCTCTTAAAATTTCTTGCATTCTCATTGGTCATAGGAAGCTGTCTTAACTTTCCTTCAAATATCTCCCACTCATCATTGGGATAAGCAAACAAGCAACCATCCGTACCTCTGGTGACAACGAAAGACATTCCAAGCTGCTCCCTCATCTTCATTCTGCCCTTAGCATCAACTGTATGATTGTATTCTCCCTTTAATCCCTTGGACAAAACCATCACATGCCTTTCTCTCGTCTGCTTACATTAACTCTTTAATAGCTTTAGTAATCTTACTATTGTTTTTTAATGAAAAGAATCGCCGGGCAAATCCACCACAATTTACCACCAACATCCACTTCTCACCACTTACAACCACTATTGTACCCCAAAGATTTACATAATGCAAGGAGTGATTAAACAAATTTTGTCGTGATAATCACTAATTTTTTTGAGATTGCTTTGTGCAGTTTGCATATGGGATTTACATTTTTTTATCTGGTTTTTTGTCCGTTTGCACTATATATAGTATGCCGCAATTCATATTTGCAATATATATTGTGTCATTTACTCTTTTCAAAAAATTGTATACAATTTATGCATTTTATCACTTTTCAACTCATCCCACTTTAACACCACAATCGAAATAACATTTTCAAAATCTCCCACCCGTGTACCACTTTTGCAAAAACAAGACAGCAAAAAGCTGCCCCTCAACAAACAAATTGTTTCCGGGCAGCTTTTTGCTGTCTTACCTTTAAAAATCATCAGACATTTTACAGTGAAATACACGTCATATTTACTGACATCTTCACCTATACGTTCCTTTAATCCGTCTTATTCCACATTCTTTTTTTGATATTTCATTCTGTTATATATAATATATATTGATGCACCCACAACACAAAGTGCTGCAAGAAGCTGCGACACCTTAAATCCGGTGAACGGAAGCATTAGGGAATCTGTTCTCAATCCCTCTATCCATACTCTTCCAAGTCCGTATCCCCATACATATATCGCAAACATCTCACCATCGAATTTTTTATGCCTTCTATATAAGAATATGACTATAAGAACCATCAGATTCCACAATGATTCATACAAAAAAGTAGGATGAACCTGCAGAAATTCTTTTCCGTCAAAAACTACAACATTATCAATCATTTCCTGTGTAATTATTCCGCTATTAACTTTATTGACCAGATAATTCTTACCTCCGAACCAATCGGCAGGTATCGCCATTGCAAGAAGTGAATTCGTATATGCGCCAAAAGCCTCTCTGTTAAAGAAATTTCCCCATCTTCCGCATATCTGACCAACAAGAAGTCCCATACAACATGTGTCGAGCATTAAAGATGTCTTAACCTTTCTCTTCTTTGAGAAAATAACAAGTGTTATTATACCGGCAATCACTCCACCATAGATAGCAAGACCTCCGGCACGGATATTAAGCATTCCTTTAATAGTTTCTCCAACCGATTGACCTTCTTTAACGTAGTCGCTTAAACTAAACAGCACATAGTAGATGCGTGCACCCAGAATTGCCGGTATGACAAGGCAAAGCATAAAATCAAGATATAAATCAGGATCCTGCTTCGTACGTTTTGCTTCAGACGATATCATAAGATACCCCAACATAAAACCCAACGCAACTATTATTCCGTAAAATCTGATTTCGAAATTGCCTATCATAAAACCATCTTTTATATTATGCAAAGTTATTCCCAGATTGGGGAATCTTATTTCATACATAATCTACACCTCACAATGTCTCGTCTATAGCGAATCGCAAAACTCCTTATTAAAC
>CAJOLO010000147.1 GCA_905235345.1 uncultured Lachnospiraceae bacterium | reverse complement strand
GAAGATGAAGAAGCTTTCTGCATTTATTATATTAATGGTGATAATAGTATTGGTAGTGTCGCAGACATATCTGCGTGTGCCCAAGGTTCAGGAAAAGGTGGCGGAGTATGTTGATGAAGACTTTGTTGATGATAATATATATTCGGATATCGATACTTTGGCAATAAGACTTGACGAGGAGATATTAGGAGGAGAGGAATCCTTTACGGTTTATCTGAAAGATATGGATGTAAGCGAAATTGATAATATTAACCATGTGCTGACGGGAATATATGGAAGTGGTGAGACATATCAGCAGATTGGTGATATAGGAGAAGCATACAAAAAAGTAACTATTAAGATGAAACGTAATATGAATTATTATGTTCTTAAGGCATATAAGGATAATCAGTCTATTCCGGCAGATATGAATGAAGCTAAGGAATTGTATGAATGTGTCAGGAAGATAATCGATGGTTGTATTCGTACAGGAATGAGTGATTATGAAAAGGAGTTGGCATTACATGATTATCTGGTGTCGCATTGCAGATATAGTGAGGAGGTAGTGCAGGATGCGGAAAGTGATATATACAGAGCTTATGGTGCACTTGTCAACTGCGATGCCGTGTGTAACGGATATGCAGAGGCATTGAAATTGTTATTTGATTGTGTTGATATAGAATCAAAGCTTGTGGTTGGAAGTGCTGATGGAACTGAACATGCATGGAATCTTGTTAAGATAGGGGATGCATGGTATCATTTAGATGCTACATGGGATGATCCGCTGCCGGATCAGGGGGAATGTAGTATACATCCGTATTTCAATGTTTCTGACGATGTGATAAAAGAACATCATTCATGGAAGTATGAGGATTATCCCGAGGCGGATGAGATGCAATATAATTATTATGTCTTTAATGATCAATATTATGATAACTTTGAAGATTATAAGGCCGGTGCCTATACGGAAATGGTGCAGCATGGAAATTCAAGATATGAGGCTGTAGTGGAGAATTTTGACGAGGATGATAATGCTATGCAGTTTCTTTTTGACGGAAGCTTAAGATATAGCAGTCTCAACTGGCAGACTTTTGACAGCGGAAAGTACCGGGTGCTTATTATGGAGGCAAAGTGACAAGGTTTATTAAAAAAAGAGCAATATCATATGGTAAAACCATTGTTTTTTAATCTGCTTACATAACGGCAAGAAAGTATTAACTTATAATTTATGATGAACAATGATAAATGAACACTTGCAAAGAGTATAATATATATGGGAATTAGGAATTAGGAATTAGGAATTAGGAATTAGGAATTAGGAATTAGGAATTAGGAATTAGGAATTAGGAATTAGGAATTAGGAATTAGGAATTAGCAGGCTTGGAGGATGCGATGACAAGACAGGTTTTTTTGGATGAACTGAAACAGGCGTTAAGCGGAGAGATTCCCATAGATAAGATGATGGAATCTTACAACTATTATGCTAATTATATAGACAGCGGTATAAGAAGCGGAAAGAGTGAGGAAGAAGTGTTAGAGGAATTGGGAAAGCCTGCACTCATTGCTCGTTCTATTATTGCTGCCCAGACAGGAGAACGTCAGGTGGATTATGAATATACGGAAGACGGAAGAACCAGGACGGTCAGAAACTCAGGCAGCAGGCAGCGGGATAACGGAAAGAGAAGAACGACTTCCGATAATTCGGGAAAGAACTCTTCGTATAGTAGTAACGGAAAGAATAATACTTCTAATAACAGGCAATTTATATTTAATTTTTCCGGAATTCTTGCAAAAGTTGCATTTGTGCTGTTTTTAATACTTTTAGTAATAATATTCTTCTTGATTATAAAGATTGGATTGTGGGTGCTTATAACATTTGGAATTCCTATATTACTCATATTGGGAATAATTTATCTTATAATGTATTTTACAAAGTGAATTATAAGTTATTATCTGTATATTGAGTAGAAAATGGTTGACATAATAATGATTCAACATGAGGTTGATAAGATGATAAATAATTGAGAATCAATTGGAAAATATTGAAAAAATCATTTTTTTGAAAAAGTAAAATCATTTTTTGAAAAAAGTACTTGACATTTTGGCTCATATTGAATATACTATCACTTGTGTCAAACGACATATGGAATCTTAGCTCAGCTGGGAGAGCATCTGCCTTACAAGCAGAGGGTCACAGGTTCGAGCCCTGTAGGTTCCATTGTGGCGCGGTAGCTCAGTTGGCTAGAGCACACGGTTCATACCCGTGGTGTCGGGAGTTCGAATCTCCCCTGCGCTACTATTTTTTTGCTTTTTAACAGTGTTCAGTCGGCATATAGTCGGCTTTTTTTGTTTTTGGTTTGAAATGAAGAATTTTCTCATGATTTTTCTATAAAATATCTATTAAAAGAATGACTTTTTTTAAAAGTGATGATATACTGAGTTACGTTATGTTTATATACCATCGCGTAATACCGGTTAGTTAAGTCCTGCAATCCGTCGGAGGCTTTTATCTCGGATTAAGCATGGACTCTCACTGAACCATATTTGTTTCTATACTCATCATTACAGAAGCGGGAGTCTTTTCAGGCGGGATTAACGAACTGATAGTTTATGCGCAGTATATAATGGTTATAATTTACAGATGACAATAAAACACCTTCCAATACCGATCAGATGTTGGAGGGTATAACATTATAATATTGCAAATCGAAGTGATAGGAGGCAGAAAGGTTGGATATTAAGAATTATAAGGTTTTAAAGCAGGAAGATGTTAAGGAGATGAACGGAACTGCATATCTGTTAGAGCATGAGAAGACTAAGGCACGTGTGTTATATGTGAAGAATGACGACAAAAACAAAGTGTTCTATATAGGATTCAGAACGCCGCCTAAGAATGATACGGGTGTAGCACATATTACTGAACATTCGGTTCTCTGCGGTTCTTTAAAGTTCCCGGCAAAGGATCCATTTGTGGAACTTGCAAAAGGTTCACTCAATACATTTCTGAATGCAATGACATATCCCGATAAGACTGTTTATCCTATAGCATCTGTGAATGATAAGGATTATCATAATCTTATGGATGTGTATCTGGATGCTGTGTTCAATCCTAACACATATAAGAATGAAAAGATAATGCGTCAGGAGGGGTGGCATTATCATCTTGAGAACGAGAATGATGAGCTGACTTACAATGGCGTTGTGTACAACGAGATGAAAGGTGCGTATTCGTCACCTGAGCAGATGCTGATGCAGGAGATTCAGAAATCACTGTTTCCGGACAATACCTATGGTTGTGATTCCGGAGGAGACCCTAAGAGTATTCCGGAGCTTTCTTATGAGGAGTTTCTTGATTTTCACAGAACATATTATCATCCGTCTAACAGCTATATCTATCTCTATGGTGATGTAGATGCAGAGAAGGAGCTTACATTTATAGACGAGGAATATCTGTCGCATTACGAGTATCTTTCTGTTGATTCAGAGATTGCAGAACAGCCTGCGTTTGACAGTGTTAAGGATATAGTGGTGCACTATCCTATATCTGATTCGGATGATGAGGAAGAGAATACCTACTTAAGCTATAATGTTGTTGTTGGAAAAAGCGCAGATCGGACATTAAATCTTGCTTTCAGTATTCTTGATTATGCTCTTGTGGATGTGCCGGGGGCGCCGATAAAGAAGGCGTTAGTAGATGCAGGAATCAGCAATGATGTATTCAGCTCTTATGAGGAAAGTCTGAAGCAGCCTGCATATTCGATTGTGGCGAAGGGCTGCAGGAAGGAGGATAAGGAACGGTTTGTCAGTATAATAAATGATACCCTGTCCGATATAGTAGAAAAGGGATTTGATGAGAAGGTACTTAAGGGTGCGATCAATCATTTTGAATTCAAGCTTAAAGAAGCGAATTATGGTCGTTATCCTAAGGGACTTATGTATGGACTTACCGTGTTCAATAGCTGGCTTTATGATGAAGAACAGCCGTTTACCTACCTGAAATATAACGAATCGTTTGATTTTCTGAAAGATCGGATTGGAACGGAATATTTTACTGACCTGATAAAGACTTATATTCTTGAAAATAATCACAAGGCTGTTGTGACAGGTGTTCCGAAGAAGGGACTTAATAAGGACAATGATGAGGAGCTTGCCAAGAAGCTTAAAGCATATAAGGAATCATTGTCTGCTGACGAGATTGCAAAGCTGGTGGCTGATACCAATGAACTTCTTGCTTACCAGGCAGAGCCGTCGACCATTGAAGAGTTGGAAAAGATTCCGATGCTTAAGCGTGAGGATATCGGTAAAGAGGCATTTAAGATAAGGAATAAAGAACTTAATGTAGCCGGCTTTAAGGTGATTAATCATCAGGTTCCATCTAACGGAATTGCCTATGTGGGATATTATTTTATGCTGGATAAGGTTCCGCTTTCAAAGCTTCCGTATGTGGTTCTTCTTGCTAATATATTTAAAGAAGTGGATACGGAAAAACATTCCTATGGCGAGCTGGCTAATGAGATTGATATTATATCAGGGGGAATCGGATTTTCAACGAATGTTATACCGTCATTGAAAGCGGAATCGGGTTATAGACTGTATTTTGCGGCAAAGACCAAGACATTGGTGGAGAATCTTCCGGAAACACTTGCACTGGTGGAGGAGATATTATTTGATTCGGATATAACCAATAAGAAGAGGGTTAAGGAGCTTATTTCCGAGATCAATTCTCAGATGAAGATGGATATATCGGAAAACGGACATGCTGCCATGGCGGGAAGGGTACTTTCTTATTTGTCAGAGGGTGCATATGTCAAGGAGATTATGGAAGGTATAGGATTCTATGAATTTATCAATGCACTTAATAAGAATTTTGATGAATCCTATGAATCCATATGCAGGAATCTTAAAGAAGTGCTTCATATCTTCACAAAGCCGGAGAATCTTGTAATATCCTATACCGGAATAGAGGATATAACAGAAGAATTGGAAACAGCACTTATCAGTCTTGATAAGAGACTTAATAAAGATACATCAGATGAAGGCAGGCAGGAGATTCAACTTTCGCCTAAGAACGAGGGATTTATGACTGCAAGTAAGATACAGTATGCAGCTCTTGGCGGTAATTACCGAACAGCGGGTCTCGAATATACCGGAGCGCTTTCTGTACTTCAGATAATATTCTCTTATGACTATCTGTGGCTTAATGTTCGTGTGCAGGGAGGAGCCTATGGATGTATGTGCAGTTTTAACCGTACAGGAGATTCATACTTCACATCCTACAGAGATCCTAATCTTTCGCGTACTTATGAGGTGTATCGGGGAGCTGTGGATTATGTTAAGAACTTTTCGGTTAGCGACAGAGATATGTTAAAGTATATTATCGGAGCAATTGCTAAGCTTGATACTCCGTTGACACCTTCATCAGAAGGCAGCTTCTGCTTTACATGTTATCTGCTTGGAATAGATAATGAACAGCTTCAAAAGGACAGAGATGAGATACTCTCATGTGATGTGGAGACAATACGTTCATTGGCACCATATATTGAGGCAATTCTTGAGGGTAATTATGTTGGAGGTTATAAAGAAAGAGGCTGACATATTTAAGGAAGTAAGAACGCTGAGTTAAAACGCTCCGCGAGGATGTGCAAGGATTCGGTTATGAATTTGTCAGTTAAAGCTGACCCGAATACGGCGCACAAGACTCGCAAGCGAGTCTTGACTATGCTGAAATAGTTACCGTCTTCAACAAACAGGCGGAAGGTGTATATAAGAGCTCTTATATACACCTTCCGGCGTTTGTCATAACAATAACCACACAAATCATCAACTTATTATAAGTACAGGAGGAAGAAGGATGGGAGAATATAAGTCGGGTTTTGTGACCATAATTGGCAGACCGAATGTGGGCAAGTCGACTCTGATGAATCATTTGATAGGACAGAAGATTGCAATAACGAGTAATAAGGCACAGACCACAAGAAACAGGATACAGACGGTATATACCTGTGAGGATGGTCAGATAATATTTCTGGATACGCCGGGGATTAATCGTGCAAAGAATAAGCTTGGAGAATATATGCTTATGGCTGCAGAGAACACATTGAATGAGGTTGATGTCATTTTGTGGCTTGTGGAACCGACAACATATATTGGCAATGGCGAGAAGTATATTGCTGAACGTTTGTCTAAGGTAAAGACTCCGGTGATACTTGTTGTAAATAAAATAGACAGTGTGGAAGAGGGACAGGTCTTTGAAGCAATCAATACATATAAGGATGTATATGATTTTAAAGAGATTGTTCCGGTATCCGCGCTTAAGGACAAGAATACAGATGAGCTTATTAAGACTATATTTTCATATCTTGAAGAAGGACCGCAGTTCTATGATGAAGATACGATAACAGACCAGCCGGAGCGTGCAATAGTTGCCGAGATGATAAGAGAGAAGGCGTTAAGATGTCTTGACAAGGAGGTTCCTCATGGAATCGCTGTCGTGATTGACAGGATGAAAGACAGAGATGGCGGGAATATTGTTGATATTGATGCCACGATAATCTGCGAGAGAGATTCGCATAAAGGAATCATAATCGGTAAGAAGGGTGCCATGTTAAAGAAAATAGGTACCCAGGCAAGGCAGGATATGGAGAAGCTTCTCGATACAAAGGTTAATCTTAAGCTGTGGGTCAAGGTAAAGAAGGACTGGAGAGACAGTGAATTTCTGTTAAAGAATTATGGCTATCAGAAGGATGAGTAGAATGAAAGATGACGATTTCTAAAGTTATGTTATTGGAAAAAATGAAGAGCGTCGGGTTGTTGTATTGAAAAGATGATGATCCGAAGCAGGAACGCCGGGAGCGTTCTTGAAGGATATCGACTTGTTGAGGTTGTTGGTATGAAGGAGAAGATAGAGCTTAATGGCATAATACTTGGCAGTTCTCCGGTTAAGGACTACGATAAAAGACTGGTGATTCTTACGAAGGAAAGAGGAAAGATTACTGCCTTTGCCAATGGTGCAAGGAAGATGAACAGTGCACTTTCGGGTATTTCCGAGCCATTTAATTACGGAACGTTTTCGCTTTATGAGGGATATGATGCTTATAGATTTGTCGGTGGCGATATTAATGAGTATTTCAGTGACGTGAAAAATGATATCGAGGGTATATGCTATGGCTCATATTTCTGCGAGATATTAGAACATATATGCGTTGAGGGAGTAGGAGATGCAGACGTTCTCAATCTGTTATATAGCAGTCTTAGAGCACTGTCTAAGAAACGGATTCCCAATACGCTTATAAGACGTATATTTGAGCTTAGGATACTGGAACTTGACGGAGAGATGATGGCGGCATTTTCCTGTGTGAAATGCGGTAAGGAGGAGTTTGCTGCATATAGTGCCTATAATAATGGACTCGTATGCAGTGAATGTGCGAAGAATATTGCCGATGTATATCCGATTGCAGAAACAACGGCTTATACTCTGCAATACATATTGAGTTCTCCTATCAATAAACTTTATTCTTTTCAGGTGAACGATGAGATTTTTGTCCAGTTAGATCATGTGATCAACAGCTATTTTTCAAAACATATTACAAAAAAATTCAAATCTCTTGAAATTCTTTCGACTTTGTCTTGAAATATTGTTAATTCTCTAGTAGAATATATAGGCTGATGTTGTGATATGGATATTGTTGCAGAGTTAGAGGCAATATATGCTAAGGATTAGTTTATAATATCTTGAACGGATATTTTGCACATATCATATTATCTAAATGAATGTTGACATATAAGATGTTTGTTGACATATAAGATGCGCATTGATAGAATTGTATGATTACAGATACGAGGTGTACAAGATGAAGAAGCTGCAGATTATGACTGCGCTGATATGCATGCTGGGACTTATGACCGGATGTGATAATTATGAGAAGCAGTATGATTCCAATACATTAGTTGTTAAGCGGAATGGCTCTGTTGTGGAGATATCGGTGGAGGACTTCAAGGACTCCACAGTTGATGCCGGTGGTATTACAGCATATGTAGAGGATCAGATAGATACATATAATGAAACGTCTGACAGTGAGATTAAGATGAAATCAATTAATACGGACGATATGAGCCATGTCAAATTAGTTCTTTCATATAAAGATATAGACAGTTATGATGCATTTAATCTGTTAGATTATACATTGGTTGATATTGCCGATGTGAACGAAGCAGACCTTAAGGGGAGTTTCACATCAGCTGATGATATTAAGACAAGTCCTGCGGATATAATGTCCGAGGAGAAGGCACGGGTTCTTTCAGTAACGGAAGCAACAGATGTGGTTGTTAAAGGAGATATCCTATATTATAATGATGAGGTTACGGTGAAGGATGGTGTTGCCACAACATCCGGTAACAAGGTGGCTGTAATTGTGTTCAAGTAAGTAATTGAATACATTTTATAAATAAGATAAAGGTAGGTATGGAAATTATGGAAAAGTCGTTTGATAAGATTGTTGCACTTGCAAAGTCAAGAGGATTTGTGTATCCGGGTTCTGAAATCTATGGAGGACTTGCTAATACATGGGATTACGGTAATCTTGGTGTAGAGCTTAAGAATAATGTCAAGAAGGCATGGTGGAAGAAGTTTATTCAGGAGAATCCGTATAATGTGGGTGTGGATTGTGCAATACTTATGAATCCCAGGACATGGGAAGCCTCAGGTCATCTGGGGAATTTCTCGGATCCTCTTATGGATTGTAAGGAGTGTCACGCAAGACATCGTGCAGACAAACTTATTGAGGATTATGTATTAGAGAAGGGAATTACTCTTGAGAGTTCTGTAGATGGTTGGTCACATGAGAAGATGCAGGATTATATAGCTGATAATAATATTGTATGTCCGGATTGCGGTAAGCACAATTTTACGGAAATACGTGAATTCAACTTAATGTTTAAGACATTTCAGGGAGTTACTGAGGATTCATCGGCTACTATTTATTTAAGACCCGAGACAGCCCAGGGTATATTTGTTAATTTTAAGAATGTTCAGAGAACTTCGAGAAAGAAGGTTCCGTTTGGAATAGGACAGGTTGGAAAGTCATTCCGTAACGAGATTACGCCGGGTAATTTTACATTCAGAACAAGAGAGTTTGAGCAGATGGAACTTGAATTTTTCTGTAAGCCCGGTACAGACCTTGAATGGTTTGAATATTGGAGAAACTTCTGTTACCATTGGTTGCTGAATCTTGGAATTAAAGAAGAGAGCTTAAGACTTCGCGATCATGATAAAGAAGAGCTTTCTCATTACAGCAATGCTACAACGGATATTGAGTATGCATTTCCGTTTACTGATTGGGGAGAACTGTGGGGAATTGCAGACCGTACGGATTACGATCTTACACAACACCAGAATGTATCAGGTGAGCCTATGGAATACTTTGATGATGAGACTAAGGAGAAGTACATCCC
>CAJOLO010000146.1 GCA_905235345.1 uncultured Lachnospiraceae bacterium | reverse complement strand
TATTATAAAGATAGAAAGTACATGAGGAACGACCATGCCGAATATTAACAGAATTCGTGTTAACAATGTAAAATATAATTTTGGAACCCAGGGGTATGATGATTTTTCCATGCGTATGTATGGAAAGAATACTCTTTATGATCTTGCCAATGGCGGCGGTAAGAGCGTGCTCATGCTGTTGCTTTTGCAAAATCTTATACCGAACTGTACATTAGATGAGAAACAGCCGATTGAAAAACTTTTCAGAAGCGGCGGAGGTAATACGACAATCCATTCACTGGTGGAGTGGAGACTTGATGATAAGGATATCAAAGACGGCATGCGTTACATGACCACCGGTTTCTGTGCGAGAAAGGCAAAGGAAGCATCTTCTGATGACGGGACAATGACGCTTCCCGATGAAGTGATGAACAGTGCAGGCGAGGCGGTAACTCATGATTCCGGTTCGTCTAATGCATCTATTGAATATTTCAATTACTGCATTTTCTATCGCGATTACAATGAGAATGATATTATTAACCTTCCCCTTCAGAATAATAAGGAGAGGATTACTTATAATGGACTTAAGAATTATCTGAAGGATCTGTCAAAACGCAATCTCAACATTAAAGTATATGTGTTTGAGAGGAAGGGAGAGTACCAGCGGTTTATCAGCAGGTATGGTCTTTTTGAGAGCCAGTGGGAGATAATACGAGGTATCAATAAGACTGAAGGACATGTGCGTACATATTTCGAGACACAGTATAAGACCACAAGAAAGGTGGTGGAGGATCTTCTTATCGAGGAGATCATTGAAAAGGCGTTTCTTGTGAAGACCGAACAGAATGATGTCAATGAGGATATGGCAAGAACCTTGCTGGATATTAAGGACAAGCTGGTGGAGCTTTCTAAGAAGAAGAGGGAGATCTCTAATTTTGATAAAGAGACAGAGCTTATGCATCTGTTAGAGGGAAGGGTATCTTCTTTCCTGTCACTCTACGAGGAGAAGGACCGTATTGCGGGCACCTTGTCCGATATCTATGCGACGGGGGAATATCTGTGCAATAAGGGCGAGGAGGAGATTGAGACCAGAAAACAGAAGAAGGAAGAACTGGACGCAAAACTGCTTGCCCACCGTAGAAGAATAGAAGAGTTAAAGATCGTAAGAGACAGGCACGAACTTAAGAGCGCAGAGGAGGAGCTGACTGTCGTTATAAAGGAAGTGGAGGCTGCGGAGGAGGAGCTTGCAGCAGCTAAGAGAGAGCTGGATATTAAAGAAAGTATCAACGATTATATCCAGTATCTTTCCGATCGTGCAGCCATGACGGAGAATCAGGCTGTCATCGATGCATCAGATGCGGATAATTCCGACATGTTAGGAAAGCTTCATATATATGCATATACCAGGAAGAAAATGGATGATGAAAAGCTTGCTTTACTTAGAAAGCAATTGGAACTTAAGAAGAATGAGCTTTCAAAGGCTTCGGAGGAGTTTGAAAAGATGTCCCATATTCGTGAGGAGGGGGCAATGTCACTTGCAGTCGCAAAGAGCCATAGAGATCGTTTTTCCAGGGAATATGCAGAGAGTATGGAAGAGATTCGCAAGGTAAGGTCTGAGATTTCGCTGCTTGTGCTATCTGATATTTCAGAGCTTTCAACAAAGCTTATAAATGAGGAACAGGAGCTTGAAGATAAGGTGAAGAGCAGCGAGGAAGCATATCTTTCCGATATAGAAAGTATTAGCGAAACCAGACAGAAGATATTCGAGCTTAAAACAGAGCATGAGCAGTTACATACCGATTTAGATGAGGCTTCAAGAAAGCTTTCTGTTTACATTGAGAATAAAGACAGACTTAAGAAGATGCTTCAGATATATGGTGTCGGGGAGACCGACAGACTCTATGAGACTGAGCATTTAAGCATACAATAGCTCTTGAAGAGATGAGAAGACAGATCGCAAGGGTGGAGAAACATCTGGCAGAAGTAAAAGAGGGAAGAATCTTAGAGGAGACGGAGGCGGTTACCAAGGTCAAGGATTATATGGAAAGCCGGCACGGAGAGCTTGTTATATCGGGAGTTGATTATCTGTCCGCATTGCCGCCTGCCAATCGTGATGATCTGCTTACCCGTTTTCCGATGCTTCCTTACGGCGTGGTAACTACGGATTTTGCTCTTGTTGAGGATGATGTCAAGATTCATGAGATTGATCTCGGCAATCAGATGGTGCCTGTATTTGACAGGAAAAAGATAGAGTCACCATATATTCCGGAGCGCTCGGAAGGTATGTTGCTGCTTGCCAAGGACAGAAAGGTATTTGTCGAGGAGGAGGCTCTTTCGGCAGAGATAGAACATCTGGAAGCTAAGTATAATGAGCTTACTGACGAATATGAGACTCTTAAGGAGCTGGAAAAAACATATGACGAGGATCTGGATTATATCGCATCGCTTCACGGTGTGTCTTTGGTGAATGCCGAGGCCGAGGTCAGAGAGGCGAAGGAAAGACTTGTGGAGCATGAGAGACTTTCCGACAAGTATAATAATCAGTTAAATGAGCTTGAGACTCACAGGGATCAGATGAAGCAGGATACGGAAGATATCAGGGCGTCCTTACTTGTGAACAGAAAGGAACAGGTAAAACTGGCGGGAATCCTGTCAAGAAGTGAGCAGGCAGATGAGGCAAAAAGACAGCTTGATTTCTATGAAGCAGAGGTCAAGAGACTTGATGAAGATATGAAGCGTGCTGATTCCGACTACGAAAATGTGCGTCTTAAAGAGATAGACCTTAAGGGTCAGGTTGACCACATGGAGCAGCAGATGAAGGAGACACTTGCTGAGTGGGAGAGTCTGTATAAAGAGTATTACGTTGAAGGGAATTTAACTGCGGTCAATGTTTCAGAGGAACAGCTTCGCGCAGAATTTCTGGCTGCGAAAGCTGTTGTTGAGGAAGCGACTGTTGTGCTGGAGGATAAGAAGAAGCTTATAGAGACTCTTAAGCTTAGTATGTACAGAGGACTCAAGCTTATAGAACGCAGAAGTGTATCTGTGGATGAGCTGGAGAAACTAAGAAGGGAAGGCGGTCTTCATCCGGCTGAGGAAAGTTATATTAATGAGTTATCATCTCTTGTGTCGCAGATTTCCGTGCGTTGTGATCAACTTCGCGCTGAGGTGAAGAAGAAGGAGAGAGAGACCACAAAGTTAGAGGGAAAGATAGAACAGGCTGTGTCTGCACTAAAGGAACGTTTTGGAGAGGATGCGGGAAGACAGTTTGAGAATATATTGAAGACTCCGGGTGTAGAGGATGCCGGTGATGCTGGACTGCTTTCACTCAGTAAGGAAGAGGTTGTTCAGGCTCTTGCTGAAAGCGACAGAATACTTAAAGAAATGTCGGCAGATATTAAGCGGTATAACGAGGAATATCAGGACTATGTTAAGAATCACAGCGTTATTGTTGATCTTTATAAGGATGTAAAGCGTATAGTTCAGTCTGAAGAGCTTAATGTTACAGAAGGTCATGTGCTCACCGGCAACCAGAAGGATATACGTGATACATTTGAGGAGAGTCTGCTTTTATATGATAAGAGTAATAAATCATTGGCCAGAGCCAGGCAGGAACTTCTTAACTTTAAGACGCAGACTGCGAACACTTTTTTTGCCATGGGTGCATTTGAGCTATCCAATTCCATGAAAGAGGATGTGGAGATTCCTGATACTTATGAGGACGCTAAGAATTTGCTCTCCAATATAAGAGAGATGATCTCATATATCGGTCTTGAAAAGGAGAGGGTTCTTCAGGGAATTGAGGATATGGAGACGATCAAGAATAACTTTGAGGATCAGTGTATCGAGCGCTGCAAGGATGTGCGAACTGAACTTGAGAAGCTTCCGAAACTGTCGCGGATTCAATTAGATGGTGAGATGATACAGATGGTCAATCTTACCATACCTTATGTGAAGGATGAATTCATCAAGCAGAGAATGTCCGATTATATTGATGAGGTCGTTACCGGAGCTGACCGTTTTGAGGATAATAACGAGCGTATTAAATATATGAAGAATAAACTTCTGTTAAAGAAAATGTTCAGCGTAATGGTAACTGATATGAATGCCATTAAGTTAAAGCTATATAAGCGCGAGCGTATCAAGGATCAGAGCAGATACTTAAGATATGAGGAGGCGGTTGGAAGTACGGGACAGTCTCAGGGTATCTATATTCAGTTCCTTGTGTCTATCATCAATTACATATCAGGTATGTATGCACCGGAGGCAGAAGCTTCGGAACTTAAAAAGGTTATATTCATCGATAATCCGTTTGGTGCTGCGAAGGATATCTATATCTGGGAGCCGATATTTGCCCTGCTTGCCACAAACAATGTGCAGCTTATAGTACCGGCACGTGGTGCCACTCCGGCAATAACAAACCGTTTTGATGTGAACTATATCTTAGGTCAGCAGCTCGTGGGCGGAAGGCAGCAGACGGTGGTAGTAGATTATCGAAGCCAGGTTGAGGCTGAAGAGATGGAATACGAGAATCTTGAGTACAGTCAGGGTACGTTTGATTTTCTGTGATAAGTACATCGTAAAGGAGGGATACAGATAAGGATCTGACATATTCCTATCCGGGATAAAATATTTAAAGTAATTGTGATGATAAACAGCTAAGATAGATTGCTGATAAAGCAGAAAGAGGAAGAAGCAGGAGAATAACAATGAGTGCACGTTCAACATTTGCTGTGTGGGCAGGAAAAATTACAACTAATATATTAAAGCTTTTCGGAAGTGGCGGAACCAGTCTTCCGGGTAAGGTGGTGCTGAAAATCTGTCCTGATATATTGGGACATCTTGCGAAAGACATGAAGATTATCTGTGTGACCGGAACTAATGGAAAGACAACCACATGCCATGTGATAAGAGATATGATCGAGGCTAACGGTAATACCGTGTTCTGTAATGATGCAGGCGCCAATCTGCTTGGTGGCGTAGTGGCAGCATTTGTTGGGGCTGCGGGTTGGAATGGCAAGGTGAAGACGGATTATGCTTTGCTTGAATGTGACGAGGCCGCATTGAAATCCATAGTGGAACATTTTGGCAAGCTGGATGTGACGGCAGTGGTGACCAATGTGTTCAGGGATCAGTTAGACCGCTATGGAGAAGTATTGACCACGGTCAATAAGATTCGGACCGGGTTAGAGCAGCTCCCGAATGTAAAGCTTATATTAAATGCTGACTGTTCGCTTACAAGCTCATTACAGGAGCTTCCTCACAAAGAGCTGCATTATTTTGGAGTAAATGCGCCTCTGTATGAAGGGACTTCTTCTGATATATCCGATGCAGTTTACTGCATACACTGTAAGACAAAGTACAAGTACCACTATCATACATTCGGTCATCTTGGTGGTTTCTATTGTGAAAAATGCGGTTATCAGAGAAAGACTCCTGATGTTGCGCTAAACAAGGTGTTGGAGTGGAAAGATGGTTCCGAAGTGGTGGAGATGAATGTTTTTGGCAATACAGTTAGGGCAGAGGTCCTGCTTCCGGGTGGCTATAATCTGTATAATGCCCTGGCGGCAACTGTTGTTGCCCATCAGATAGGACTTTCCGATGATAAGATTGTGACAGTGCTTGGCGGACTTTCAACTCATTTTGGAAGAATGGAGGAGGTTGAACTTTCCGACGCCAGGCTTCATATGGTTCTTGTGAAGAATCCCGCAGGATTTAATGAGGTACTGCAATTTCTGATTCAGCAGAAACCTAAGGGAACAATCGTATTCGGATTAAATGATAACTATGCCGATGGTAAGGATATCTCATGGATATATGATGTGGAGTTTGAGAGATTGACGGAGGCGGCAGCGGGAGCACAGCATTTCTATTTTACGGGAAAGCGTGCTTATGACATGCAGCTTCGCCTGAAATATGCGGATTTTGATACAAGTAAATTCATCGTGGAGAAGGATTACAAGACCTTGATTACCATGTTAAAACAGCAGGGACAGGAGACATATCTGGTGCTGTCCTATACATGTATGCTGGAGTTCCGCGATAAGCTGGCAGAGTTCGTGCCGCTTCAGAAATACTCGAAGGAGTAGGCAGGCTGCCTTCCGGTAAGGTGCTAGGGGAATTAGGTGATTAGGTAATTGCGAAACTCCGATTTACATCTTTTATATTGTGCATATTATATAGTTCCATCGCAGACACGAGCTAAAGCATACCTTCGAACTAAGCTCACTTCGTTCGCTAAGGTCTCAGGCATTGCACTCCGTCTCCGGCGTAATGGTACTAAATTCGTGTTTCACACTCATTCCAAGTAGGTGCATGACACTAGAACTCA
>CAJOLO010000145.1 GCA_905235345.1 uncultured Lachnospiraceae bacterium | reverse complement strand
GAAAAAGGACATGACCAATATGCTAGATTATGTTGGTAAGTTGAATGAACTCGATACCGATGGCGTGGAGCCGATGAGCCACACATTTTCCGTACACAACGTATTTCGAGAGGATGAGGTCGTTAACGGAGATGACAGAGAGAATATGCTTGCCAATGCGCCGGAGAAGAAGGATGGAGCATATAAAGTGCCGAGAACCTTCGACTAAATTAAAAAAGTAGAAAAATTGCCTAATTTGGAAAGGAGAAAATAATGGATCTTAGTTTGACTGCCGTGGAACTTGGCAAGAAGATAAAGAATAAAGAGATATCCGTAGTGGAAGCGACCACCGCATATTTGGATGCTATGGAAGCAAGAGAGAAGGATATCCATGCATTTGTTACAATAGACAGAGAGGGAGCGCTTAAGCGTGCAGAGGAAGTGCAGAAGGGAATAGATGACGGAACCTATACCGGCCCCCTTGCAGGTGTTCCCGTTGCCATCAAGGACAATATGTGTATTGATGGAATGTTGACAACCTGTTCATCGAAGATATTGGGAAACTTTGTGCCTACATTTACCGCAACAGCCGTACAGAAGCTTATTGATGCAGGGGCGGTGATAGTTGGTAAGGCCAACATGGACGAGTTTGCCATGGGCTCTACTACAGAGACTTCATATTACGGAGAGACAAAGAATCCATGGGATTTATCAAGAGTTCCGGGCGGTTCATCGGGTGGTTCGGCGGCAGCGGTTGCAGCGGAAGAGGTACCTTATGCGTTGGGTTCTGATACAGGTGGAAGTATAAGACAGCCGGCAGGCTTCTGCGGCGTTGTCGGAATCAAGCCGACCTATGGAAGAGTGTCACGTTACGGACTTATTGCTTACGGTTCATCTCTCGATCAGATCGGACCTCTTGCTAAGGATGTTACAGACTGTGCAACAATCCTTGAAACAATATGTGGAAAGGATGCTAAGGATTCGACATCTGTTAAGGAGGATGGAGATGACTTCACATCGGCACTCACGGACGATGTTAAGGGAATGAAGATAGGAATACCTAAGGATTATTTCGGTGAAGGACTTGATCCTGAAGTGAAAGACAATGTGCTTGCGGCAGCGGAAGCGTTGAAAGCAAAGGGTGCCATAGTGGAGGAGTTCGATCTCTCACTTGTGGAGTATGCAATCCCCGCATATTACATCATCGCTTCGGCAGAGGCAAGCTCGAACTTGGAGAGATTTGACGGAGTGAAATACGGCTATCGTACAGAGAGTTTTACCGACCTTCACAATATGTATAAGAAGACACGTTCAGAGGGCTTTGGTCCGGAGGTTAAGAGAAGAATAATGCTGGGTTCATTTGTACTTTCATCAGGATATTTTGATGCATATTACATGAAGGCATTAAAGACTAAGGCACTGATAAAGCAGGCATTTGACAAGGCGTTCGAACAATATGATGTTATACTTGGACCGGTGGCACCGACAACGGCATTAAAGCTTGGAGAGTCGCTTTCCGATCCTATCAAGATGTATCTTGGAGATATCTATACGGTATCAGTCAATCTTGCAGGTCTTCCGGGAATCTCACTTCCTTGCGGATATGACAGCAAGGGACTTCCGGTGGGACTACAGTTACTTGGGAAGCATTTTGACGAGAAGAGCATTATCAGAGCTGCATACGCTCTGGAGCAGACGAGGGAATACAAACGTCCGGAATATGCAGTAAAGGGAGGTGAGTGATCATGGCAAAAGCATACGAAACAGTCATCGGTCTTGAGGTTCACGTTGAACTGTCGACAAAAACAAAGATATTCTGTGGCTGCTCTACCGCATTTGGCGGAGCACCTAACACTCACACATGTCCGGTATGTACAGGAATGCCGGGTTCACTTCCGGTACTTAACAAAGAGGTTGTGAACAAGGCGATTGCAGTCGGATTGGCAACGAATTGTACCATAACCCAGAATTGTAAATTTGACAGAAAGAATTATTTCTATCCTGATAACCCGCAGAATTATCAGATTTCCCAGCTCTATTATCCAATCTGCAGAAACGGTAAGGTTGAGATTGAGGTAGATGGCAATAAGAAATGGATCGGTATCCATGAGATTCACATGGAGGAGGATGCCGGAAAGCTTATACATGATCCTTATACTGACAGCTCTTTGGTGGATTTCAACCGTTCCGGTGTACCGCTTATCGAGATCGTGTCCGAGCCGGATATGCGTTCAGCCGAGGAGGTTATCGCATACCTGGACAAGCTCCGTATGACGATTCAGTATCTTGGGGCATCTGATTGTAAGCTTAATGAAGGCTCCATGCGTGCAGATGTCAACCTGTCCATTCGTGAGGTTGGTGCTAAGGAGTACGGAACCAGAACAGAAATGAAGAACCTTAATTCATTTAAGGCGATAGCAAGAGCAATAGAAAATGAGCGCGAACGCCAGATAGACCTGTTAGAGTCAGGTGAGAAGGTTGTTCAGGAGACAAGACGTTGGGATGATACGAAGGAATATTCCTATGCAATGCGTTCTAAGGAGGATGCACAGGATTACCGCTACTTCCCTGATCCGGATCTTGTGCCGATCATCATTTCAGATGAGTGGTTAGAGGATATCAGAAGTAAACAGCCGGAATTCCGCGATGAGAAGAAAGCCAGATATCAGGAGGAGTATGGACTTCCTGAGTATGATGCGGATATCCTGACCGGAACGAAGAAGCTTGCAGATATATTCGAGGAGACCATTGCGTTAGATGCTAATCCGAAGAAGGTTTCTAACTGGCTAATGGTAGAGACGATGAGAATTCTTAAGGAGAAAGAGATGGATCCGGAGGATATCACATTTTCTGCCGTTAATCTTGCAAAGCTTATCAAGCTTGCCGAGTCACAGGCAATCAACTCAACGGTTGCGAAGGAGGTATTCGAGAAGATATTCGATGAGGACATCGATCCCGACAAGTACGTTGAGGAGAAGGGACTTAAGACCGTTAATGACGAAGGTGCACTTCGCTCAACGATAGAGCAGGTTATAGCCGACAATCCGCAGTCTGTTGAGGATTACAGAAACGGTAAGGAAAAGGCAATCGGTTTCCTTGTGGGACAGACCATGAAAGCGATGAAGGGCAAGGCGAATCCCGGTATGGTTAATCAGATCCTTAAGGAATTGCTGTAAGAAAGGAAACAAAATCAATGGCAACATTCAAGAATATGGAAGAAGCGAGAGAATATTTTAAGGAAGACAGATTTGCCACCCTTAATGGGATACGGTTGGATGAGCTCACGGAAACGAAAAGTGTGTGCAGTGTTACTTTGGAGGACAAACATAAGAACGCCAATGGCGGGATAATGGGCGGAGTAATGTTCACTTTGGCAGATTTTGCCTTTGCCACATTGTCTAATAATATTCATATGCCGACAGTGGCACAGCAGGTAAGTATTAATTATTTGAGTGCTCCTAAGGGAGACAGACTGATTGCGACTTCATATGTTAAGAAGAACGGAAGAAGCTCAATTATAATTAATGTTGATGTGGCCGATGATACAGGCAGAGATATTGCACAGTTTATAGGGACGGGATTTAAGTTGTAAGGCAACAATTAGAATCCTCAGTAGATGTTATATTCATTTTCTTGCATATGTGCATGAAAATAAGTTACAGTTCACTCGGTGGCGTACGTCTGAACAGTCACGAAAATAATACTTGACTTATCCTAATGATTTATTTTATCATTAAGAATAGTCGGGTATTACAATATACTGATGATTACATAAATGTATTAAAGGAGGATGTAGCAATGGCTAAATTCAGATGTACGGTTTGTGGTGAGGTTTTTGAGGCTGATAGTATCGAGAATGCAGTATGCCCTAAGTGTAAGGTGACAGGGGACAAGTTAGAGGAGATTAAGGAGGAGAAGACTAATCCTTATTCAGGAACACAGACGGAGAAGAATCTTCAGGCAGCATTTGCCGGAGAGTCACAGGCAAGAAATAAATACACATACTTTGCTTCTAAAGCTAAGAAGGAAGGCTTTGAGCAGATTGCAGCACTTTTCTTAAAGACTGCTGATAATGAGAAAGAGCATGCAAAGATATGGTTCAAAGAACTTAATGGTATCGGTTCTACAGCAGAGAATCTCGGAGCAGCAGCTGACGGAGAGAACTTTGAGTGGACAGATATGTATGAGGATTTTGCAAAGACTGCTGAGGCAGAGGGATTCCCTGAGCTTGCGGCTAAGTTCCGTGCAGTAGGTGAGATCGAGAAGCATCATGAGGAGCGTTATCGTGCACTTCTTAAGAATGTTGAGATGCAGGAAGTATTCAAGAAGAGCGAGGTCAAGGTTTGGGAGTGCAGAAACTGCGGTCATATCGTAGTTGGTACACAGGCTCCTGAAGTATGTCCTGTATGTGCACATCCACAGTCTTACTTTGAGGTACATGAGGAGAATTATTGATTTTCAATTATTTAATTTACGCTGTACTAGTGTATGATAGAAAGAACGGAATATAGAGGCGACTGCAGATTATTGTGTGCGGTTGCCTCTGTTTTATTGTGTTTTTTCTTATAAAGTGTTAGAATCGTAGTCGGATTGATGAGTATTATATCGGATTTATTGCGATTGCCTTCCGGACTGATAAGGATATACACTTTCGTACGCATCTTGCAGTAAATACGAAATGTTGCCTGAACAGTTGATAATCTTCCTTAAATAGGCAATAGCATTTTTCAATAAAGAGTGATATACTAGCATAAGATTATGTGTTTGTGTTTATGACGGACGGACGATGTTAAGTGGATATAAGGGTTCGTCAAACTAAATAAACTATATTATATTTATAGTAGTGGTATTCAATGACAGTAAGAGAACTGTAAATATGCGGTGTTTTGTATGACATCTGGGAGGAAATTAGAGTTTCTTAGTATCCTAATATGTTTCCAGCGGATGCCGGACAAGGATGTCCGGCAGGTGCAACGGAGACAGGATGTCGACTTTGCACCTTGCCGCGTACGGTAAGAAAATTTATTGGGATACTTAGAAACTCTTATTTTCGTACAGCAGGAATACAAAACACTGCATATTTACAGTTCTCTTACGTCCGTATAAGTCACTATAAATAAAGCAAGTAAACAGCAATTTACAAACCACATACACTACAATGGAGGATAAAAATGGATAACGATAATAAAGATGATAATTACGAGAAGTATTGCTATCTGTGCAGGAGACCGGAATCGGCAGCGGGAAAACTTATCTATATGCCGAACAATATCAATATATGTCAGGATTGTATGCAGAAGACCTTTGACAGCTTCTCAGGCGGGGGAATGCAGTTCATAGATCTTTCCAATATGCCTAACCTGAACTTTAATCAATTCACTCCGGTAAATGATATTCCTAAGAGCCAGAAGGTTAAGAAGAAAAAGGAAAAAGAAAAGAAGAAAGAAGAGCCTGAGATGACACTTTCATCAATTCCGGCACCACATGAGATGAAGGCTATGCTTGATGAGTATGTGGTGGGGCAGGAGCATGCCAAGAAGGTTATCTCTGTTGCAGTATATAATCACTACAAGAGAGTGCTTACTGATACCATGGATGATATAGAGATTGAGAAATCCAATATGCTTATGGTTGGACCAACAGGTTCAGGTAAGACTTATCTTGTTAAGACCATTGCGAGAATATTGAATGTTCCTCTTGCCATCACGGATGCAACATCACTTACTGAGGCAGGATACATAGGTGATGATGTTGAGAGTGTGCTTTCCAAACTGCTTGCGGCAGCCGACAATGATGTTGAGAAGGCGGAGCGTGGAATTGTGTTTATCGACGAGATAGATAAGATTGCCAAGAAGAGAAATACTAATTCCAGAGATGTAAGCGGAGAGGCTGTGCAGCAGGGGTTATTAAAGCTTTTAGAAGGTGCAGAGGTGGAAGTTCCGGTAGGTGCAGGCAGTAAAAATGCAATGGTACCGCTTGCAACCATCAATACCAGAAACATACTGTTTATCTGTGGCGGAGCGTTCCCTGATATCGAGGACATAATAAAGGCAAGGCTTAATAAACAGTCGTCTATCGGTTTTCAGGCGGATCTCAAGGATAAATACGATAAGGACGACAACATTCTTCTTAAGGTAAATGTAGAAGATCTCAGAGAATTTGGTATGATACCTGAATTTCTCGGAAGACTTCCAATATTATATGCACTTGAGGCATTAGATGAAGATATGTTGGTTAATATATTGAAGGAGCCTAAGAATGCGATATTAAAGCAGTATCAGAAGCTGCTAAGTTTAGATGGCGTTGAGCTTCGGTTTGATGACGGCGCCTATCATGCGATTGCCAGAAAAGCGATGGAGAAGAAGACAGGTGCAAGAGCTCTTCGTGCTATCATTGAGGAATTCATGCTTGATATCATGTATCAGATTCCGCGAGATGATAATATCGGACGGGTAACAATAACCCGGGAGTATATTGAGGGAACCGGTGGCCCGTTGCTTGAAATGAGAGGTGTGCTGGCGTTAGAGCAGGAGAATTAATAATATAGGAGGATTGTGACGATCATGGAACGTAGAAATGCATGGAAGGATTATGACAAGAAGGAAGTTAAGGAACTTGAAAAGATATGTAAAGAGTATCGCAAGTTTCTTGATAACGGTAAGACAGAAAGAGAGTGCGTAAAGCAGATAGTAGCAATGGCGAAAGAGGCAGGATATGAAGACTTTGAGGACATCAGGAAGTCAGGGAAGAAGGTTAAGAAGGGCGACAAGATATACGCTGTTAATATGAAGAAATCCATAGCATTGTTCCGGATTGGTTCAGAGCCTTTGGTAAATGGAATGAATATACTGGGAGCACATATTGATTCTCCCCGCATGGACGTTAAGCAGAATCCGCTTTATGAGGATACGGATCTTGCATATCTTGACACTCATTATTATGGTGGAATTAAGAAGTATCAGTGGGTGACACTTCCTCTTGCTATTCATGGAGTGGTTGCTAAGAAGGACGGCGAGGTTATAGATATAGTTATCGGTGAGGATGAGAAGGATCCGGTATTCTGCGTAACCGATCTGCTTATTCATCTTGCGCAGGAGCAGATGGACAAGAAAGGTGCCAAGGTGGTTGAGGGTGAGCAGCTTGATATCCTTGTAGGCAGCAGACCGCTTCCTAAGGAAGATAAGGAAGCTGTTAAGAAAATGGTGCTTTCGGTATTAAAGAAGAAGTATGACATTGAGGAAGAGGATTTTCTCTCTGCAGAGTTAGAGATTGTTCCTGCCGGCAAGGCAAGAGATGCAGGACTTGATGAATCCATGATTATGGGATACGGACAGGACGACAGAGTGTGTGCCTATACTTCTGCAGCCGCTATATTTGATATGCAGTCTGTGGAGCGTACAGCATGTTGTCTGTTAGTGGATAAAGAAGAGATTGGTTCTGTCGGTGCTACCGGTATGCAGTCTAAGTTCTTTGAGAATATTGTAGCTGAGATTATGGATGCTATGGGAGAGTATTCGGAACTTAACCTGAAGAGATGTCTTGCGGGATCATATATGCTGTCATCAGATGTGTCAGCAGCTTACGATCCGAATTTTGCCAGTGCATTTGAGAAGAAGAATTGTGCATATTTTGGGCGTGGTGTCGTATTTAATAAGTTCACGGGCTCTCGTGGCAAGTCGGGATCGAATGATGCCAATGCAGAGTATATCGGAAAGCTCAGAAAGATCATGGATGACAATAATATTGCATTCCAGACCGCTGAGCTTGGCAAGGTGGATATCGGAGGAGGCGGTACGATTGCATATATCCTTTCTCTGTATGATATGAATGTTATTGACAGTGGTGTAGCAGTTCTTAATATGCATGCCCCTTGGGAGATTACCAGTAAGGCGGATATATACGAGGCGTACAAGTCATATAAGGCATTCCTAAAGGATGCATGAAGAATTTAATTTGACAAAACCCGACACACATTTTCATATCCGGCATACCATAGATAGTAATAGCTGTTAAAGTTATGGAGATATATCATGAACTGTCAGGAGATGATATACAGTAACGACTATGCGGATTATATGATCAATTCAACAGATATGATAATAGATGGGGATGAGAGTAACTGCTGCACGAATCCTATAATAGAGCGTATTGCCATCCAGCACTGCCCCCAGAAAGAGCAGAGACTGACGAATCTCGAGTCGGTGCCTTATTCATTTATACCGAAGCTTTATGGCTTGATGGATTCCACCAACATGGAAGTGACGGGTGTCAAGCAGGTACAGGAACCCGACAATCTTGCCCTTTCCGGTAGAGGCGTTATAGTTGGGATCATTGATACCGGAATTGATTTTACCAATCCGCTTTTTCTTGATGTAAATGGTAACAGCCGTGTAGGGGTGATATGGGATCAGACAATTCCGGCGATACAGACGGATGAGTCAGAAGCACGTGCTTCGATTAGTGATGATATTGAACATTCGAGGCTGAATAACGAAGACTATAATGCTGGATTGAACCCGGATACGGATGCTTTTGACGATTTAGGAGTTAATAGCGGAATCAGTTTCGATACTAACGTGGGAGCAGAGGGCATACCGCGTGTAGGTATCTCTGATAATGTTCCTCCGAATCCTTTATATGGAACGGTATATTCTAACGCACAGATAAATGTTGCATTAAGAAGCGGGAATCCCTATTCTGTTGTACCCTCAAGAGATGTTGACGGACATGGAACATATATGGCCGGTATCACATCAGGAGGAATTGATAGAGAAAATGATTTCGTTGGAATTGCCTATGAATCGGAAATTGCAGTGGTAAAGCTTAAAGAGGCAAAACCTTATCTCAAGGAGTACTTTGGGGTAAGGGAAGATGCCATGGCATTTCAGGAGACCGATATCATTTACGCAGTGGA
>CAJOLO010000144.1 GCA_905235345.1 uncultured Lachnospiraceae bacterium | reverse complement strand
ACGGACTTGAGAAGCTGCTGCTAAGATCTCTTATTCCGGTAGTTGTTGATTATTCGGGGCTTGATGGTAATAAGAGAATATCTGAGATTACCAAAGATGAAAGAAGAATATTAGGAGAGTCGATAAAAAATCTGAAAATGCATGTTACAGGTATGCGTGGATGGGATGAAGCAATCATTACCAAAGGTGGAGTTAGTGTTAAGGAGATCGATCCTTCTACTATGGAGTCAAGGAAAGTTAAAGGATTGTATTTTGGCGGAGAAGTGCTCGATGTAGACGCACTTACAGGAGGTTTTAATCTTCAGGTGGCATGGTCTACCGGATATCTGGCAGGGATATCATAAAGCCACACATAGCTGAAAGCGATATGATAAAATGAGCAAAGCTTTTTTATAAACAGTAAAAATAATATAAATTAATAAACGGAGGACAATTTCATGGCGAGTATTGCAATAGACGGACCTGCCGGAGCAGGTAAAAGTACAATAGCCAAATTGGTGGCAAAGAAACTAAAATTTATCTATGTGGATACAGGGGCGATGTACCGTGCCATAGCTTATGAGCTGGTAAGAACAGGTGTGGACATTGATGACAATAAGGCTCTTGCCAATGCCTGTTCAAAGATGAAGATAGAGATTCAATATGAGGATGAAGTCCAGCAGGTATATATGAATGGTGAGAATGTCACCCCATATCTCAGAACTGAGGAGACGGGCAATATGGCATCTAAGTCATCTGCCAAAGCACCTGTCAGGGCTGCATTGCTGGATATCCAGAGGAATATGGCGATTGAACATAATGTTGTAATGGATGGTCGTGATATTGGAACCAACGTTCTTCCCGGTGCTGAGACAAAGATATATCTGACTGCTTCTGCAGATGAAAGAGCAAATCGCCGTTACAAGGAGCTCACAGAAAAAGGTGAATCTGCCGATTATGATAAGATTAAGGCAGATATAATAGAGCGTGATGAACGCGATATGAATAGGGATATTGCTCCGCTTAAGCAAGCTGCTGATGCGGTTCTTATAGACAGTTCCGATATGACTATTGATGAAGTTGTCGATGAGATATTGTCATATGCATTAAATGTTAATGGTAAATGAAATTAGGGATATTTTATCAGGGAGATAACAATGGAAGTAATACTTGCTAAGACTGCCGGTTTTTGCTTTGGGGTAAAACGAGCTGTTGATACAGTGTATGAGCAGACCGGAAAAGGAAATGTTTATACCTATGGGCCTATAATTCATAACGAAGAGGTTGTTAAAGATTTAGAATCTAAGGGTGTTATGGTGCTTGAAAACGTTGAAGAACTTGAAGCACTCAAAGAGGGGACGATAGTTATCAGATCTCATGGTGTTGACAGGCATATATATGATATAATTAGTGAAAAAAAACTTGAACTGATAGATGCAACTTGTCCTTTTGTTAAAAAAATTCATAATATTGTCGATAAAGATAGCAGGGAAGGAAGAAAGATAGTTATAATCGGTAGCAGAAAACATCCGGAAGTGCAAGGAATATGCGGATGGTGTAACAGTAAGCCGATTGTACTTGAGTCTGTTGATGAAGCTGCTGATTTTACGAATAATGATAATTCAGAATTAAGTATTGTTGCCCAGACAACATTTAATCATAATAATTTCAATAAGATAGTTGAAATTTTTGAAAAAAAAGGTTATAATATACTCGTTTATAACACTATCTGTAATGCAACATCTGAAAGACAGGCGGAAACAGCCCGGATTGCAGGACAGGTTGATGCGATGATCGTTATAGGCGGAAGGAATAGTTCCAACACCCAGAAGCTATACGATATTAGCAAAAGAGAATGTGCAAATACTTACTATATTCAGACACTCGATGATTTGGATTTGGCTACTTTTGAATCCGTTGATAGGGTAGGTATTACAGCAGGGGCGTCTACCCCACATCAAATTATTAAGGAGGTTCATGGTAGCATGGCAGATGAGTTCGGCAAATTATTTGAAGAAAGCCTGGCAGAGGAGAGCAGAATTAGCCAGGGAAAGGTTGTGAAAGGTACAGTAATTGATGTTAAGGATGATGAGATTATATTGAACATTAATTACAAGTCTGATGGAATTATCACAAAGAATGAGTTTTCTAATGATCCTAATGTAAATCTTAAGGAAAAAGTTCATGTTGATGATGAAATTGAAGCTAAGGTTATTAAGACTAATGACGGAGAAGGTCAGGTTCTTCTTTCTGTTAAGAAGGTTGCAGCTGAGAAGGCTAATGAAGAGCTTGCTGCAGCATTTGAGAGTGGAGAGATATTAAAGGGAGTTGTTACACAAGCTGTTAAAGGCGGACTTGTAACCAACGTAGGCGAGGCAAGAGTATTTATTCCTGCCAGTCTTGTATCAGATACCTATGAGAATGATCTTACTAAGTTTATCAATCAAGAGGTTGAATTTAAACTTGTTGAATTTGATCCAAGAGCCAGAAAGATAATCGGTGATAGGAAATCCCTTATTAAAGCAGAAAAAGAAGTTGCCAAGAAAGCACTTTTTGATAGAATTAATGTAGGTGACACAGTAGAAGGAACAGTTAAGAATGTTACAGACTTTGGTGCATTTATTGACTTAGGCGGAGCTGACGGTCTTCTTCATATATCTGAGATGTCATGGGGACGTGTTGATAATCCTAAGAAACATTTCAAGGTTGGAGATATTGTTAAGGCATTTATTAAAGATATTCAAGGAGAGAAGATTGCTCTTTCACTTAAATTCGAGGATACTAATCCTTGGGCAACAGCTGATGAGAAGTACGCAGTTGGTAACATTGTTACAGGACGTGTTGCCAGAATGACTGATTTTGGTGCATTTATTGAGTTAGAGCCGGGTGTTGATGCTTTACTTCATGTTTCACAGATTGCCAAGGAACATATCGAGAAGCCGTCAAGTGTCCTTTCTGTAGGTCAGGAGATTGAGGCTAAGGTAGTTGATTGCAGAATCGAAGATAAAAAAATCAGTCTTAGCATTAAGGCTCTTCTTCCTGATGATGAAGAAGTAAGCGGAGATTATGTTGATGAGGAGCCTACAGAGTATATTGATGAAGCAACAGATACTGTTGAGGATGAAGAAGTAACAGATGTTGTTGAGAGTGAGGAAACAACAGCGGTTGAATCAGATGATGAAGCAGAAGCTTCTGAAGATGGTGCAGAAGAGTAATTATTTTATGTTATTATATCCCCATTCTGTTATTGTGACAGGATGGGGATTTTAACTTATATAAAACACTCGCGAACAGGTCTTTATTATTATCAACGAAGGGAATCATTCATATGGCATATGATTACGAGAACTTTAAACAGGATGTGTATAAGCTGACAGATATTAATTTGTCATTATATAAAGAACGTCAGATGAAACGTCGTATAGAATCGCTTATTGCAAGAAAAGGACATAAGGATTTTGAAAGCTTTTTTAAAGCTATGAAGAATGATAGCGAACTGCTTCGAACTTTTATCAGTTATCTTACAATAAACGTATCTGAATTTTACAGAAATCCTGCACAGTGGGAGTATTTCGAAAAGCAGATGATACCTTATTTAGAGAAGAATTTCGGAAAAAGGCTTAATATATGGAGTGCAGCATGTTCTACAGGTGATGAGCCGTATACAATTGCAATGATTCTTTCTAAGTATTATCCTCTGAGTCAGATTAAGATTACAGCAACTGATATTGATGAAGATGTTCTTGCATTTGCAAAAGAAGGAGTATATTCTGCAAAGAGTGTTTCGGGACTTCCCAAGGAGTTTCTTTCAAAGCATTTCAGACAGGATGATAACAGATATATTATCAATGATGATATTAAGAAATGTGTTGATTTCAAGAAACATAATCTTTTGAAAGACAGATATCCTGTTAATATGCATATGATAGTGTGTCGTAATGTTGTAATATATTTTACTGATGAGGCTAAAGATGATATATATAATAAGTTTTATAATTCATTAGTGAATGAAGGAATTTTGTTTATTGGTAATACTGAGCAGATTATGCATGCCAAGGAGATTGGATTTACTTCTATGGATTCATTTTTCTACGTTAAACAATAAATCTCTTTTCAATCAGCTTTTTTACATATTCATTTTGATTAGTAATACTATCATTAATTAAGGATTCTAATGTACGGTAACAGATCTTATCTTTATTATCCTTTTGGAAAATATCAGAAAATTCATTGTCAGGACATATTATATATGAGTCGTTTTTTGATATATAGCAATTAGACTTTGTCGCTTTTTCACGATTTTCAGGATCAACATAAGAGGCTACACTTTTGTGGATAGCCATGTCCTCTTTGGGCAGATAGTAGTAGTTTTTGTAATCTTTGAAATAGTGTTTAAGAGTATCTTGTATAACCGGAATTATAAGGGTTGCAGAATTATCTAT
>CAJOLO010000143.1 GCA_905235345.1 uncultured Lachnospiraceae bacterium | reverse complement strand
GATACAAGTGTTGATGCAAACAGTAATACAAATAATGCAGATGATTCGGAAATATTAAGTGTTTCCCGTGTAAATAATATAAAAGCAAATATTTCTAAAGCAGTAAATAAAAAAGGGAAAAAAATAGTATTGAGTATAAGCGGATTATCGGATTGTGATGGCTATCAGATTCAATATGGTACAAATGCTAAATTCAAAGGTGCGAAAACTACAAAGAAGAATACCAATACGGTTACATTGAAGAAATTGAAGAAGGGTAAAAAATATTATATACGTACCAGAGTTTATAAGAAGATTGGCGGAGAAATCTATTATGGCAAATGGAGTACAAAGAAGTCGGTAAAAATAAAAAAATAAGCTCGTGTAATTTAGTTGTCTGATCAAATGTGGTGTATGTAGTAAGTATGTAGCACATTAGAAGATAGTGTCAAATGTCGTGTGAATTGTCATAATGAAAATGCACTAACGCGCTATGAAAACTACCGACATTGGAGAGGGGGAGATTAACATGACATTTAAAGGTAATAGTCAGGGAATGATTATAAGATTGATATTATTATCTGTTATTGGTATTGTCTGTGCGGTCTGTATTACTGGATGTTCAGGCAGTGATGTGACTGATCAGGTGGCAAATGTTGCGCAAGCGGAAGATGAGCATATATTATCAGTAAAGAATGGTACTAATTCAGAACATCCCAATACAACTTATGGAGAGGCATTTGATTCTTATTTCGGTTCTCCTGCTTGGAAGTATTTTAAAGGGACCAAAGAAGGAACGGATGAAGATGGGGATGGAAAACCTGATTCGGAAACTAAAAATGTTGATATTGTTGAATTTACAGGATACTGTATGTATAAGAATGTCGAAGTTAAGGCGTTGGTACAGTTTACATTGAATGATGATGATACCTTTAGTGCTACATACTTGTCTTATAATGAGGTTCCTCAGAATTTGTTGCAATTAGCGGGCTTAATAGAAAGCGTATTTAATGATGGTAGTTCGGATGATAATAATAGTGAAACGACTACTACGGAAGAGCAAAATGAAGTTCAGACAGAAGAGATAGTAGAATCGGAGCAGCCGGAAGACAGTTATATTATTCCTGATAGTGATAAAGTCAGAATAACACAGGCGGACTTACAATCTTATTTACTTAGCTTACAAGAGACCAATTATGCAAAAAATGAAATATATGCTCGTCATGGAAGAAAATTTAAGTCTAAGGAGCTTCAGGACTATTTTAATAGTAAATCATGGTATATAGGAACTATTGAACCGGAAGATTTTAACGAAGAAGAGTTATTATCTGAAGTTGAAAGAGATAATATTCGTTTGTTGAATGACGCTGAGTTTAGTATGGATCCTAATGGATATAAGCTTGATAGCGATGGTGCAGATGATGTATCTGATAGTGATTTTGATGAGCGGTGGTATAGGAAATACAGTAGATTTATGATGTATGGGGCGAGTAATTGGATTGAATTTATCACATATGATTTTGATGATTTTGTTGATTTAGCTGTAAATGGGGTTACTATAGATGATTTTGAACCAGACAGTTATTATTACGATATTCAATGGGGTGCTTATATTTATATCACATCAAATGGAATATCGTTTGGATATAAGCCTGATGAAAACAAGATATTAATTATATCAGGAGATTATATCGGTGAATATGTATGTGCGGATTAAAATCTTATGGCGCAGCAGTTTTTAAGGCACTTCAAAAACTAAGGTGGAAATGGTGGAATATGAGGAATGCTATTGCAAGTATATTTAGTTGACAGAATCTGTATTTAGGATTGTATATTATAGAATCGGTGCCCGGGGTGGTACACCTCGGAACATAGAGGCTCTGTTAGAGTTTTCAGCTTCATTTGTATAATATATCCATGTATAGTAGCAGTTTTAAGGGGATGCGGGTTGTTCGCATCCTCTTTGTGTTGTCAAAAAATATATTATCAAAGGAGGATGAAACTATGGCAGCAGAAGTTGAAACAATGTTTTACACAAGAGAAGTGCCCTGGCACAGATTGGGAGTGAGGGTGGTTGATGCACCGACCTCAAAGGATGCGCTTGTTCTGGCGGGACTTGACTGGAGAGTAGAGCAGGAGGATATCTATACCGATAGCGGTAACCTTATTGGGGGCTTTAAGGCGAATGTCTGTGACAGTGATGATAAGGTGCTTGGTGTGGTGACAGACAGGTATAAGGTGATACAGAATGAGGAGGCTTTTGCATTTACTGATGAACTGCTCGGAGGTGGTGTGCGTTAGCAGGGTCCATTATGGGTGGCAGAAAGGTGTGGCTTCTTGCTCATTTACCTCATGAATATATCATAGCGGGTGAGAAGATAAGCCCTTATCTTGTATTTTCTAACAGTCATGATGGATCAGGAGCGATCAAGGTAGCTATTACGCCTATAAGGGTTGTAATACCCACATGATGCAAGAATATTTCCGATGGTCGCTGAAGCAGTGCAGCATAAAATGAAAAGACATATTGAAAAATCGGGAGTAAAATTACATTGCTTATAAATTAATACTGGAGTATAATAAAAACAGTAATACCTGATAAAAAATAAGGTAATTACTATAATGAAAGGAACATATATGGATACAGAGATAAAGAATGCCGTTAAGGCATCTGATCAGGATGCCCAATATGATGACAGGGCAAAAAGAATATTGGGACAGAAATATATTTTAGCACATATACTTGTTAAGTCAGTAGATGAATTTAAAGATATGAATCCCAGAGATGTTGTTAAATATATCGAGGGGGATCCTATTATCAGCAAGGTTCCTGTTGAACCCGGACTAACTAATGTTTCAATGGAAAAAGACGGACAAAGGATCGTTGGTTTCAATACAGAGAATGAAGAAATCAATGAGGGCTTGGTAAGATTTGATATAGTCTTTTATGTCAGAATGAAGGATGGGTTGTCGCAGATTATAATTAATATAGAGGCACAGAAAGACGAGCCTACGGGGTATGATATTCTGAATCGTGCCATATTCTATGTCAGTAGATTAGTTTCTTCTCAAAAAGAAAGAGACTTTGTCAATACTAATTATGATGATATAAAGCGTGTGTTTTCCATATGGATTTGTATGAATATGGAAGAAAACAGCATGAATTATATACATTTAGAGAATGATAGTATAATAGGGAGTCATCAATGGAGTGGAAAGCTTGATCTGTTAAATATAGTATTGATTGGATTGTCAACTGTTTTGCCGGAGCATAATGATGAATATGAACTTCATAGGTTGCTTGGAGCATTATTATCAATGGAGTTGTCAATAGATGAGAAATTAAAGATTATAGAGAACGAATATGAGATTCCGATAGAGGATAATTTTAGAGAGGATGTGAGCGTTATGTGTAATCTGAGCCAGGGAATAAGAGAAAAGGGTCGAGAGGAAGGTCGAGAGGAAGGTCGAAAGGAAGGTCGTAATCAGCGAGATAGGGAGAAGATAGAGGATATGCTCAAGGATGGAAAAAGTCCGCAGGCCATTGCAGATTTTTGTAACTATCCATTGAAACTTGTACAAGAAGTACAGAAGAGTATGTTGGTCGTTCGATGAGTATAAAATCGGTATAAATTCACTGACCTTGTTTTGACCTTGAAAAATCTAATTAAAGGAATACAGTGCTACTTATGAGGTTTAGTTTCTGCATAGTATTCAGGCATTATAAGTTTTGGGTGAAGCAAAAGAGAATTGTTTTCAATGCAGCAAGCGTGCTTGTTAGTGTTGTATCGCAAGCTTTCATGAATAATCAGAGACTGAAAAGAATATGGTTAGATAAGTGAGGCTATGATAAAGAACATTTTGTTCTGAAATAAGTTATGAGAGGAATAAGACATGGCGTTGATAGAATGGTTGAAGGTAATATTATTAGGGGTTGTAGAGGGAATCACGGAATGGCTGCCAATAAGCAGTACGGGGCATATTCTGGTTAATGAATTCGTGCAATTAGAGCAGAGCGATGCTTTTATGGAGATGTTCGATGTCGTGATACAGCTCGGAGCCATTCTTGCGGTTGTGGTGATTTTCTGGGATAAACTGTGGCCGTTTCATCTGAAGAAGAATGCACCTGAGAATAGTTGGTTTATTCATGAAGCGGAGAAGGGAATCATGAAAAGCTTCCAGAAATTCTGTAACAATTACTGTCATATGGATAAGATAGTGCTGTGGTTGAAAATCGCTGTTGCATGTATTCCGGCAGCGGTGTTCGGTCTTGCCTTTGATGATTGGATGGATGAACATTTTTACAATGCAACTGTTGTTGCGATTGCGCTTATAGTATATGGTGTTATATTTATAGTGCTTGAGAACTATAATGTACACAGAAAACCTAAAGTTACTAATCTTGAAGCATTGAGTTTTAAGGAGGCTATTCTTATCGGACTGTTTCAGGTACTTTCATTGATTCCCGGAACGTCACGTTCAGGGTCTACCATTATCGGTGGAATTCTTATCGGAACATCTAGAGAGATTGCTGCGGAATTCACATTTTTCCTGGCTATTCCGGTTATGTTTGGAGCAAGTCTTGTTAAGCTTTTGAAGTTCGGATTGTCATTTACGGGAACGGAGCTTGCAGTTCTTATCGTAGGAATGTTAGTTGCATTCGGCGTGTCGATCTTTGCAATCAAGTTCTTGATGGGTTACATCAAAAAGCATGACTTCAAGGTGTTTGGCTGGTATAGAATAGCACTGGGTATGCTTGTGTTGATTTACTTTTTCCTGATACGCTGACCGGTCACATATATTTTGCAATGTAAGTCATTATACCTGAGATCGTCTTGCCGTCGGTTATTGTGCCATCGTAAATAAGTTTTTTAAGATCCTCGATATTCCATTCCTCAACACTGATATCCTCTTCCGGGTCGAGGTGTTGGGCAGACTTTTCTAAATCCGTTGCAAGATATACATCTATCTTCTCATTGCAGAAGGCAACGGTGGTGTTGACTGTGATCAGGTATTCCATCTTACCGGCCTTATAGCCGGTTTCTTCTTCCAACTCCCTTTTTGCACATTCTAATGTCGGTTCATCAGGTGAGTCTAATTTTCCGGCCGGAAGTTCTAAGGTGAAGCGATCCAGAGCATTTCTGTATTGCCTTACCATCAAAAGCTTGCCGTTACTGTTAACTGCAACAACACATGCTGCACCGTCATGGTGTACATAATCCCATTCGGCTATGGTGCCGTTGACTTCTACGGTATCCTTATATAAATCTATAACAGTGCCGCGGGCACGGAGTTCTCTGTTCAAACGTTTTATCGGTTCCATTAATAAATACCTCCTTACCATAAGTTATATTTTACTTAATATTGTGTCAACAAGCAATGGTTTTAATCAATAAAATGTAAGAAAATTCGTGTTACACACTCATATAAGTAACAACGCCTGCGCCAAGGTCTGCTTATGGATACTATATAATATGCACAATAGAATCAAGTATAATAAGGAGTTTCGCAAACACCTAACATAAATAACAAAAAGACAATATGCATTTCTCGTTGTAAAAAAGTGTCATATCCTGTATAATGAATATAATTCAAATGATTTCTGAAGGATGTCGGTGTTTTGGGAGGGATGCCTATGACAGACAGAGAATGGATAAGAAAGTTATTGGGAAAACGTCCTGTCGCTTGTGAAATATGTGGTGAAAAAATAATATATCTGGGCGGTGGAGAGTATGAGTGTATGACCTGTGGACATACATTCTTAGATGATTTTGGAAAGGTAAGGAAATTTCTATATGAAAACGGTCCGGCAAAAAAGGAGGTTATTTCCCAAAATACAGGCGTGCCTGAGGAAATAATAATGCAATTCCTGAGAGAAGGCCGGATTGAGGCTATTGAGGCAGCAGGAAACAGGCTTCGATGCGACAGATGCGGTTGCGTAATTCGCAAAGGCAGAATATGTGCGGATTGTGCGAAGAAGGACGTTGAGAATTTTAGCAGAGATATAAAGGAATATATTGCTAATAATCCTAAAGAAGAACCCGTGGATAAAGATGCTGATAAAAAAAATAATCCACGTATGAGATATTTCAGCAGCAGAAAATAAATGATAAAAAATAAATAGAGCATTTTCGGAAATATTTCTGCCGTTGCAGTCTTTAATCCGGTGCAAAAGATTCATAAAAAACAGTTCCAATATATATTGGGGCTGTTTTTTACTTTATATAACGACAAAGATGTTCATGGCGTAACGAAAGTACGTTGTAAAATGGTCCGGATTGTGAATATATAATATGGAAAACGATTTCAGTTTTTTTAAAAAACAACGAAAAAACCGGATGCTTATTAGTGAAGATTTACATGTTTGGAACATGGATTTTGCTTTTTGAGAATACGTTTTCATAATTATTGATTGTTTTTATCAAAAATGTCAGACTATAATACTTTAAAACGTCGACCCGTTATGAATATGAACTTTTACTTCAAAAGGACGGAGCAGATGAGGAAAGAGGAAATGATATATGGAAAAGGAATCAAAGAAACCGAATAAGGTAGATCCACAGCTGCTTAAACAGATTGAAGAACAGATGGTGCAGTTTGGTTCGGTCACGGCAGTGATTCATGATGGAAGAGTAGTGCAGTTAGATACGAGCAATAAGATTCGGTTGATTTAACTTATTTGGAGAAAGTCCCTCATCTAAGTGAAGCGTAGGTGGGGGTATAACAAACAAGCGAGTCTTGACCTTAACAATGAAAAGAAGGAGAAGAGAACATGAATAAAAAGGTGGAAAAGAATGGGGGCATATGTTGTTGAACCTTCATAAGAGAATGTAATCGGTAATAACCGATTATCCCGGAAAGCATCTGTTGAAACAAAATAATTATAATAATTCAGAGTGGAAAGGAATAATAAAATGGCAGATAAAATTGGAAAACACATAGCAATCTATGGAAAAGGAGGAATTGGAAAGTCGACAACGACATCTAATATCAGTGCGGCATTGGCAGAAGCCGGATACCGCGTTATTCAGATTGGATGTGATCCAAAGAGCGACTCCACGAATACTCTTCGCGGCAACAATTATCTTCCGACAGTATTGGATAGTTTAAGAGAGGGAAATAAGATTCATTTAGATGATATATCAGTGACAGGTTTCAAGGGAGTGCTCTGTATTGAGTCCGGAGGACCGGTTCCGGGTGTCGGATGTGCGGGACGAGGTATCAATGCAGCAGTTAACCTTTTACAGGAGCTTCATCTGTTTGAAGAGTTCAAGCCGGATTACGTGTTATATGATGTATTAGGAGATGTTGTTTGTGGAGGATTTGCGGTACCGATTCGTGACGGAATCACTGATAGGGCATATGTGGTAAGCTCATCTGATTTCATGGCAATCTATGCTGCAAACAATCTGTTCAAGGCCATCAATAAATACGCACCTACAGGCGGTGCAAAGCTTGGCGGCGTCATTGCTAACAGTATTACCGCCGGTTATTCCAAATCTATTGTTGATGATTTTACAGCGAAGACGGGAACAACTGTAGCAGGATATGTGAACCGTTCCATCGTTGTACAACAGAGTGAATTATATGGTAAGACCGTAATCGAGGCCAATCCGACATCAGAGCAGGCAGACATCTATCGCAATCTTGCTAAGTATATTGCGGAAAATGAGAATCTTGTTGTTCCGAATCCATTGGGAGCAACCGAACTTCGTGACTGGGCAAGAGAATGGGGCGATAAGATCTATAATCTTGAAAACGGCGTTGTAGCAAACGCCGAGGCAATCTGATAGAAGAAAAGCGGAGGATACGGTATGAGTTTTATAGATGAGAGAAAAGCTCTGACCAGAGAGAAAAGGCTGAGCACTTTGAGTAATTTTGACAGTTCACTCAGTGCTTTAACGGATGAGGTACAGGGCACAGAGATTAAACAGAGAATCCGCACACTGACACAGAGTACCTATGACGAGATTCTCTATGCGTTACAAGCGTTGAGCGGTATTGAACAGACTGCCATAGTGGTACACGGTGTCATCGGATGTGCAGCTTCGGAGTTGTATCAGGATCAGAAGAAAAAGGTGCAGTGGTATTCTACGAATCTTAATGAGAGGGATACGATATTAGGTGGAGATGAGAAACTGAGAAAAGCTGTTATCCGAGCTTATGAAGAGACCCATGCAAAGGTTATCTTCATTGTAGGAACACCGGTGGTAGCAATCAATAATGATGATGTGAATTCCGTTATTTTGGAACTGGAAGAGGAAATCAGTGCAAAGATTATCTCTGTTACAACGGATGGTTTCAAGTCAAAGGCACCGGTAACAGGATACGATATTGTCTTACACAGTCTGCTGCGTTATGTGGTGGATCGGGGTGACGGAGTAAATTCTGAAAAGCAGGATTTTATCAATGTGGTTACCCTTTCAGAGAACAGTGAAAATGTGGCATCCATCGTAAAGATTTTAAGAGACCTGGAAATCCCGTTTCATCTGTTGCCGCAATTTGCAAAGATTGAGGATATTGAGCAGGCAGGTCGTGCAAGAGTAACGATCACACTTAATCCTGATGAGGGCGGATATTTTGCAAAGGAATTAGAGGAAGTATTCGGTGTCAAATATGTAAAGACCAGTGTACCGGTCGGAATTCGCGGAACCAGACATCTGATTCAAAAACTGGCAAAAGAGCTTGGCATTGAAGAGAAGGCACAAAGATATATTGAACAGCAGGAAGAAGAGGCAGAAAACCGCATACATAAAAAACCGTTGGATGGACGCAGCGTATTCTTAGATATCGATCTGGCGTCTGCCATTCATTTTACAGATCTGGTAGAGAAGCTTGGCGGAGAGGTATACGGACTTGGAATTCCTTATATCGATCTGGAAAACCGGGCAGATCTTGCTAAACTGGATTCGGTCGCAAAGACAATACCGGTTGTTATTGCAAACGGACAATATTATGAAAAGGCCAATGTGCTTACCAAGAAGCCGATTGATTATTATATCAGCTTCAGCGACAGGGTAGCATTTGCTGCGGAGCAGGGAAGCATTCCGGTTTCCCTGAAAAATACAGGTTATCTTGGATATGAAGGACTTTTCCAATTGGTAAGACGCCTGGAGCGGTCTGAAAAAGGGCAGGGAATATATGAACTCCGGAACACAACACAGAATTCTCTTTATAAAGCGACATGGCTTAAAAAGAGCAGTAACTGGTATGTGAAACAGGAGGTGAAATAAGATGCAGACAACGATAAAAAGCCCGAGAAACGGATGCGGACTGCACGGAGCGGTGCAGACAGTTCAGGAGATTAAAGGCATAGTTCCAATCGTCCATTCCAATTCCGGATGTGCAATTCAGAATTATCTGGCCAATAAGGCAAGCGGTCTTGCTAACGGATATGTGAGCGGAGAATCCATATTTTCAACAGATGCGCAGGAACGTCATGTAATCTTTGGTGGAGCATCGAGATTGAGAGAGCAGATTAAGAACACCATAAAGGTAGCGGATGGAGATTTATATATTGTACTTAACAGCTGTGAATCTGCTATGGTAGGTGATGATGTTGAGGCTATGACAAGGGAATCCAGAGAGCAGGGAGAGTCGGTAATCGAGAATCTTACCGCAGGATTTCACGGAGACAGTCATTACGGATATGAGACTGTGGTAGCGGATATTGTTAAAAAGATTCCGCTCGTAAAGAATATAGAGGATGGGAAACAGGATAATCTTGTTAATGTATTTGGAATAATTCCGCAGAAGGATATCTATTTTAAAGGGGATCTGGCAGAAGTAAAACGTATATTAAACGGAATCGGTTTAGAGGTAAATACATTCTTTGGTCCGGTTAATGGTGTGGAAGAATTTACTAAGGCACCTAATGCTGCACTTAATCTTGTCTTTTCAAAATGGGGTAACAAAGCAGCGGATCAGTTGGGAGAGCAGTATGGAATTCCGAAACTGGAATTTACCGGTGTTCCGACAGGACCGAAGGCAGTTGCGGAATTTGTTAATGAGGTTGCTAAAAAGCTTTCCATAGATGAGGAAGCAGTAAATGGTTTTTTGCAAAATGAAGAGGAAGAATTCAATTACTATTATCAGGGACTGACTGATACGTTCTATGAGGAGCTGGTAGGAAAATCTGTTGCAGTTGTCGGAGATGAAAGTACAGTAGTCAGAGTTGGAGGATTTTTAAAAGATTATCTCGGAGCAAGTGTGGAAATCGCAATAATCACGGATTATTTTGGAGCTGCAGAGCGTTCGAAGGAAGAGAAGTCCAAAGAGGCAGTGGATTTGGCACAGGATGTTTATTTCACGCAGGATGCTAAAGAGATTCAGGACATACTTGCGCACAATGACGTCGATCTGATCCTGGGAAGTTCTCTTGAAAATCCTGTGGCAGAGAAGAAAGAAATCGTAAGTCTTGAGATTTCTTATCCGGTATATTACAAGACGATTGTAAATAAGACATATGCCGGTAACAGAGGAGCTCTTACATTGATTGAAGATTATTCAACTGCAGTTAAGGCTGCACGTCATCTGCGGGAGCAGAAGTTACAGCAATATATCAGATAAAGTTGGGCATCATGTTGCTATTCACAGTGGGATGTGTGTAATTGTCTGGGTGATTGAGAAACTCCAATTTACAACTTTTTAATTGTGCATATTATATAGTTCCATCGCAGACACGTTCGCACTCCGTCTCCGGCGTAATGGTACTAAATTCGTGTTACACACTCATGTAAGTACCAACGCCTGCGCCAAGGTCTGCTTATGGAATCTATACAATATGCACAATAGATTCAAGTATAATAAGGAGTTTCACAATCACCCGGACAATTACACACATCTCGTAAAAAAATAGATATAAATTGACTGTGAAGTGGTAACAAAAGTTGCATTAGGAATGATGAGTGCTTTATGGTAACGAAAGGGGGAGAAAGATGAGCGAAACCAAAAAGAGAGCTGCAATTATCAGTGCGATGGAAATTGAGCTTTCATATATAGATGATTTTTTGAAAGAACGTGACGGATGG
>CAJOLO010000142.1 GCA_905235345.1 uncultured Lachnospiraceae bacterium | reverse complement strand
TTTTCTGGCAACCAACGGTGCTTCAACTACCATAAGCGTCACCGTAGGATTGAGTTCTTTTTTTCTTACAATCTTGTACATACTCATACCTCTTTCTCACGTCATTAATTATGTATCTGCCTTCGCAAATAGTGTAATAATGTAATATTAGCACATCAACAGACAGAATAAAATCATAAAATCTTTAACATTATAACCTTTTTTTATTAATATGAAAAGCATTTTTATTATTTTTCATCAATATTTTACAAATAACAATATTGTATATATTAATATATTTCATCTTAGTAATAAATTCTCGCACAAATAATTGCAAATCAAAACTTATATTATAATTAAAAAACGGACGACCATAAATGATCGTCCGCCATAATCATAATAATATATATATATATTAAATTACTTGTTGTAGTTAAGAGAAGCGCCACCAACAAGACCACCATCAATATCCGGCTTAGCGAGCAATTCAGCAGCATTACCTGCATTCATTGATCCACCATACTGGATACGAACAGCCTCTGCTGTTGCAGCATCGTAAATCTCAGCTATGCAGTCACGGATTCCCTTACATACTTCCTGTGCCTGATCAGATGTAGCAGTCTTACCTGTACCGATTGCCCAGATTGGCTCATAAGCAATTACAAGCTTCTTAACATCATCTGCTGCAACACCATCAAGGTCAGACTTAATCTGAAGACGAATCCAGTCCATGGTAACACCCAACTCTCGCTGCTCCAACGACTCGCCACAGCAAAGAATAGGAGTAAGACCTGCCTCGATAGCTTTCTTAACCTTCTTGTTAAGAAGTACATCATCCTCTTTGAAGTAATCACGACGCTCAGAGTGACCAATGATCACATACTTAACACCTGCATCAACAAGCATTGCTGCTGAAATCTCACCTGTATAAGCTCCGCTCTCCTCAAAATATACATTCTCCGCGCCAACCTCTACATTAGTTCCCTTAACAGCTTCCACAACAGGAACAATATCAACAGCCGGTACGCAGTACACAACATCAACTTCATCATTCGCAACTAACGGCTTCAACTCCTCAACAAGCTTAACAGCTTCTGACGGAGTCTTGTTCATCTTCCAGTTACCTGCAATAATCTTCTTTCTTGCCATTTTGTAGGTTTCCTTTCTATATTAATAATCAATATTGTTATTACTTATCATTAGCAGCTGCTACACCGGGAAGCTCCTTACCTTCCAAGAACTCAAGTGAAGCTCCACCACCTGTTGAAATATGGCTCATCTTATCACCAAATCCAAGCTGGTTACAAGCTGCAGCCGAATCACCACCACCGATGATTGTTGTAGCCTCAGTTGCTGCAAGTGCCTCTGCAACTGCGATAGTACCCTTAGCAAGAATAGGATTCTCGAAAACTCCCATAGGTCCGTTCCATACAACTGTCTTAGCTGTCTTAGCTGCCTCAGCAAAAAGCTCTCTTGTCTTCTCGCCGATATCAAGGCCTTCCATATCAGCAGGTATTGCATCGGAAGGTACTGTCTTAACCTCGATAGGTCCGTCGATAGGATCAGGGAAACCTGAAGATACAACCGTATCGATAGGAAGAAGGAGTTTCTTACCAAGCTTGTCAGCTTTCTCCATCATCTCCTTACAATAATCCAGCTTAGTATCATCAACTAATGATTTACCAACCTCTTTACCCTGTGCCTTCAAGAAGGTATATGCCATACCACCGCCAATGATAAGGGTATCACATTTCTCAAGAAGGTTAGAGATAACATTCAGCTTGTCAGCAACCTTAGCACCACCAAGGATAGCAACAAACGGACGCTCAGGATTCTCTACAGCATTGCCAAGGAAATCAATCTCTTTCTGCATAAGATATCCAACAACTGCAGTATCAACAAGTGATGCAACACCTACATTAGAGCAGTGTGCTCTGTGAGCTGTACCGAATGCATCATTAACGAAAACATCACAAAGAGATGCAAGATCCTTAGAAAATGCTTCGCCGTTCTTTGTCTCCTCCGGACGGAAACGTGTATTCTCAAGTAAGATTACATCACCATCATTCATAGCCTCTACTGCTGCCTTAGCATTAGGACCTACAACCTCAGGATCAGCTGCAAACTTAACCTCCTGACCGAGAAGCTCTGAAAGTCTCGCAGCTACCGGAGCAAGTGTCTTAGTCTGCTTGTCCTCTTCTGTCTTAACCTTTCCAAGATGTGAGCAAAGAATAACCTTGCCTCCGTCTGCAATTAACTTCTTAATTGTAGGAAGTGCAGCAACAAGACGATTCTCATCAGTAATCTTGCCATCCTTTAACGGTACATTGAAATCACAACGACAAAGAACTCTCTGTCCCTTTACGTTAATATCATCTACTGACTTTTTGTTTAATGACATTACATTGTCCTCCATTTATATAAATAATTATAATAAAGGGGGTCCGGTCCATTCAGACCGGACCCCTTTAGGTCTTTGTTATAGCTCTTGAATATTCTTAATAACTCAATCAGCCTAACTCAGCGAAGTACTTAATTGTACGAACCATCTGAGATGTGTATGAGTTCTCGTTATCATACCAAGATACAACCTGTACCTCATAGAGATCACCATCAATCTGGCTAACCATTGTCTGAGTTGAATCAAACAATGAACCAAATCTCATACCGATAACATCTGAAGATACGATAGGATCCTCATTATAACCAAATGACTCGCTTGCAGCAGCCTTCATTGCAGCATTGATACCTTCAACAGTAACATCTGCTTTCTTAACAACTGCAGTAAGAATTGTTGTAGAACCTGTAGGAACAGGAACACGCTGTGCAGAACCGATCAACTTACCATTAAGTTCAGGAATAACTAAACCAATTGCCTTAGCAGCACCTGTTGAGTTCGGAACAATGTTAGCAGCACCTGCACGTGCACGACGAAGATCACCCTTTCTGTGTGGTCCGTCAAGGATCATCTGATCACCTGTATAAGCATGAATTGTGCTCATGATACCACTCTGAATTGGAGCATACTTATTAAGAGCGTCAGCCATAGGTGCAAGACAGTTGGTTGTACAAGAAGCTGCAGAAATAATCTTATCATCAGTTGTCAAAGTCTTCTCATTAACTGAATATACGATTGTCTTAAGGTCATTGCCGGCCGGAGCTGAAATAACTACCTTCTTAGCACCTGCATCGATATGAGCCTGTGACTTATCCTTTGAGCAGTAGAAACCTGTACACTCAAGTACAACATCTACATTAAGCTCACCCCAAGGACAATTCTTAGCGTCTGCCTCTTTGTAAATCTTTAAAGTCTTACCATCTACAGTAATTGTATTAGCATCATCATCTGCAGAAACTGTATGAAGCTCCTGTCCGATTACACCAGCATATCCGCCCTGAGCTGTATCATACTTAAGCAAATGAGCAAGCATTGAAGGCTTGGTTAAATCGTTGATTGCTACTACCTCATAACCCTCTGCGTCGAACATCTGACGAAATGCAAGACGTCCAATACGTCCAAATCCATTGATCGCTACTTTTACTGCCATTAAATAAATCCTCCTAAAATGTATATTTTCTTGTGATGCCGACTAAATCAGCCATATTACGTCACGCCACATAAAGACCTGTATCAATATATAAGCAATACGCTTCGAGGCTTGTCCGGACACCCATGCGTCTATAATACATTTTTTACCACCAAATTTCAAGTGGTAATTCAGATTTTGTGGACGTTTTTTTTCAGCTATGTTAAAATATGATTGTTTTTTTATATTACAAACTTTATAATTGATAAATAAAAGATATCATTACGCAAAAATATTGTTTATTTTTACCAAACAGATTGTCTCATATTTATAATAATAGATAATAATGGAGGATTAATATGATTCTGGCAGACTCACATGTACACTCACGTTTTTCATCAGATTCTAACGAATCACCGGAAGCGATTATAGAAACCTGTATTACAAAGGGATTTAAATATGCATATTTCACTGACCATCACGACATGGACTTTCCTGTCAATCCCGCTCAACCCGATGTAGATTTCCAGCTCGATTTCGATACATATATCGATACGCTTTTTAATCTGCGTGAGCAGTATAAGAACAGTATCGAAGTCCGTATAGGTATAGAACAGGGGATATGTCCCGATGTTGCTTCCCGCATATCATCACTCTCAAACTCCTATCCCTTCGATTTCATAATAGGTTCATCACACCTCACCTCACTGACTAATGGTGATCCATATTACACTTCTTACTATGATGGCAGGTCTAACGTAGAGGCTTATCGGGAATATTTCTCATCTGAAGCAGAAAATGTACTTCTTACCGATGGATTTGACATATACGGTCATCTTGATTATGCAGTACGCTACTGTCCGGATCAAAGCTTTGAATTTCATTTTGATGATTATCGCGATATATTCGAGGTACTGCTAAAAAGGCTTATTGAACACGGCAAAGGTATAGAAATAAACACCTCGGGAATTGCCAAGATTGGTTATCCTCATCCCCACATAGAGATACTTAAGATGTACAAAGAGCTTGGCGGTGAAATAATTACCATCGGAAGTGATGCACATATCAAAGAGAATATAGGTTCCGGATTTGAAAACGCATATGACATCATGACATCACTCGGATACAGATATTATACTGTATATAAAGAACGCAAGCCGGAATTTCTGCCACTTTGAATATATTATCTTGATAATACAGAGCTACACAGATAACAGAATTATGAATATATAACATTATTTATATTTATACATATGACTATTTATACAGATTAATAGATTAATTCAGAATATGAATACACATATACCATAGGAGATATACGATTATGAAAGAACAATTATACACAATACCGGTCAACGAAGTCTTTGAGAGCGACTGTGAATGTCCTCTTTGTAAAATGAAAGAACAGCTTGAGAGAAATGCCATTGAATATACATTAGGTCCAAGCTACATGGAGGATGACAACCGAGCCATGACCGATGAAGCAGGTTTCTGCGAAAAACATATTCAGATGCTCTATCAGGAAAAGAACAGATTAGGTCTGGCTTTGATATTAAGCACTCATATGCAAAAGATAACTAAGGATCTTAAATCATTATCGTCCGGCAGCAATCCTTCAAGCGGTTCTCTTTTCAAAAAAAGAGAGTCTTCATCGCTGGGTGCTTATGTGGATAATCTCTCACACAAATGCTTTATATGTGACCGGATCAATGACACTTTTGACAGATATGTGGATACAATATTTCATTTGTACAAAAAAGATCCTGCCTTTTCAGACAAAATAAAAAACTCAAAGGGATTTTGCACATACCACTTTGCTATGCTTTATGACAAGGCACCGGACTTTCTTTCGAAGGATGTGCTTAATAACTTTCTTTCGGATATCAAGACCGTATATTTTGATAACATGACTCGCATGCAGGAGGACATTGAGTGGTTCATTAACAAATTCGATTACAGATATCAGAATGAACCATGGAAAAACTCTAAGGATGCCCTGCCACGTGCGGTATTAAAGACCCACAGTGCAATTACACCGGACATAAAAGAATTCGAAAAATAATTGTTGTGATATATTCTAATGTACATACATGAATAAAATAAATATATACATAGTCATGCCGGATAGGATGGGATAACATAGTCATCCCAGTCAACCAAACCAATATCAGGACGTTTCTCAAGAAAATGATGATACTCTGTGAGCTTACCTCTGTATATCCTGTAATGTTTTAGTTTTATATGAAAATCATATGGCTTTACCAGAGTATTCTCCTTATCAAACAATGACATACCACTTTTATAGAATATATGATTTACAAACTGCGAGCATAAAAAATGCTTTCCATCCTCAATATTCTTCCCGAACATTGCAAACACAAGTCCGGTATAATTATAACCATATTCATCCTGATTCTTAATAAAACAAGAAATCTCATCTTTGATTGCCTGGTACTGCTCATCTGTCACCGGAACAGCATATATACTGCAATACACATTCTTATCTCTGCCAAATACACCCGAGTCAATATTCTCCTTAATGAATCCGCTGTCAAAAGGATTCCATACTCCTTTTCTGGCAAAGCTGTACATCTGCTTAAGTTCGGAATCAAGAGCAATTGATGTATGTGAATAAGGATTACCTGTATATAAACGTATCAGCCTTGCCGGAATTGTATGGGTACGGCTAAGCATCACATATATGTATTTCTGTCCATTGTTAAATCCTGACATATATAACCTCTTCCATTAATCATTATACCATTACTTGCCCGGTTTATATGAGCTCTTAAGAGATACAATTCTGTTAAAAACAAGATTATCCTGTGATGAATCCTTTGAATCCACACAGAAAAAGCCATGTCTTAGGAACTGATAGCGTTCCCCCGGGCAGGCATCTGAAAAAGCTTCCTCAAGCTTACAATTCTTCATCTCAACCAGTGAATTCGGATTAAGATTAGAATAATCGTCATTAAGCACCTCATCACCCTCTGCAATAAGATTCTCATATAATCTAACGGTCGCATCAACAGCTGTACCGGCGTCAACCCAATGAATTGTACCTTTAACCTTTCTTCCTTCAAAGCCGGAGCCGGACTTCGTGGCCGGATCATAAGTACAATGAACCTCAACAACCTTGCCTGATTCGTCTTTTACATAGTCGGTACATGTAACAAAATAAGCATTCTTGAGTCTGACCTCATTACCCGGAAATAATCTGAAATACTTCTTGGGAGGCTCTTCCATAAAGTCTTCTCTCTCGATATATAACTCTCTGCTAAAGCTTACCTCACGCTTTCCTAATTCCTCATTCTCCTGATTATTCTCAACCTCAAGAAGTTCTGATTCTCCCTCCGGATAATTGTCAATAACAAGCTTTATCGGATCAATAACCGCCATAAAACGCTTAGCTTTCATCCTAAGATCTTCCCTTATACAATATTCCAACATAGCCATATCTGATACAGAATTAGCTTTGGAAATTCCGGAAAGCTCAATAAACATTCGTATAGCTTCCGGAGTAACACCTTTTCTTCTAAGTGCACTTATTGTAACAAGTCTTGGATCATCCCAGCCGTCAACAATCTTATCCTCAACCAGCTTCTTAATATATCTCTTACCTGTGATAACGTTCTGAAGGTAAAGCTTTGCAAACTCAATCTGCTTAGGAGGAAATTCATATTCCAACTCCTTCACAACCCAGTCATATAATGGTCTGTGATCCTCAAACTCTAACGTACACAAAGAATGTGTGACACCCTCCACTGCGTCCTCGATTGGATGTGCAAAATCATACATAGGGTAAATGCACCATTTATCTCCTGTTCTGTGATGCTCCATCCTTGCAATCCTATATATAACCGGATCACGCATATTTATATTAGGCGATGCCATATCAATCTTGGCACGAAGTACCTTGCTTCCATCAGGAAACTCTCCATTCTTCATGCGCTCAAAGAGATCAAGATTCTCCTCTATACTTCTGTTTCTATATGGACTTTCCTTACCCGGTTCCTTGAGCGTTCCGCGATACTGTCTTATCTCATCCGCGGAAAGATCACATACATATGCCTTACCCTTATTGATAAGTTTCACTGCTGCCTCATACATATCATCGAAATAATCAGACGCATAATATATCTTGTCACCGAAATCTGCTCCAAGCCATCTGACATCCTCTAATATAGAGTCAACAAACTCTGTCTTCTCCTTTGTAGGATTGGTATCATCAAATCTAAAATTAAATGTCCCGTTATACTGTTTAGCTATTCCCGAATTAAGAATTATAGACTTTGCATGTCCGATATGCAGATATCCATTAGGTTCAGGAGGAAATCTTGTAACTATCTTCTCATACTTACCCTCCTCTAAATCATTATCTATAATCTGTTCTATAAAATTCCTGGAAACAACTTCGCTACCATTCTCATCTATATTATCCGAATTATTATCTAAACCCGCCATAAATTCTCTCCTTTATTAATATATAATTCTTTACACAATTATATTTATTTTAGCATACATATACACTGACGTCAAAATGTTATTTTTAATTTTTCAATTTTATTTGATTATTGCCATTATTTGTTGTATTATAAATTGAGTTTGTATACA
>CAJOLO010000141.1 GCA_905235345.1 uncultured Lachnospiraceae bacterium | reverse complement strand
TTACCAATCACTTACAGTTCAAGCACCGCACCACGATTACCTGAAGTTACCATTTTTGCGTATCTTGCAAGATATCCTGTAGTAACCTTAGGCTCTCTCGGTGTCCATGCAGCCTTTCTCTTTGCCAGTTCTTCATCACTTACTTTAAGGTTGATTGAGTAGTTATTGATATCAATCTCAATAATATCCCCTTCTTCAACCAGAGCAATAGGTCCGCCAACTGCTGCCTCGGGAGAAACATGTCCGATGGAAGCTCCGCGGCTTGCACCTGAGAAACGTCCGTCTGTAATAAGTGCAACAGTAGAACCAAGTCCCATTCCTGCGATTGCAGATGTAGGATTAAGCATCTCTCTCATTCCCGGGCCACCCTTAGGTCCTTCGTAGCGGATAACAACCACATCACCGTCAACGATCTTACCGCCTTTGATAGCTGCAATCGCATCCTCCTCAGAGTCAAATACTCTTGCAGGGCCCTCATGCTTTAACATCTCCGGTACAACTGCAGAACGCTTGACAACTGAACCGTCCGGTGCAAGATTACCCTTAAGAACCGCAAGTCCGCCTGTCTTACTGTACGGATTATCAATCGGTCTTATAACCTCAGGATCACGGTTCACTGAATTAGCAACCGCCTCTCCTATTGTCTTGCCTGTAACTGTCATACAGTCAGGATTGATAAGTCCAAGATCAAGAAGCTGCTTAATAACCGCATATACTCCGCCTGCCTCATTAAGATCCTCCATATAAGTAGGACCTGCAGGAGCAAGATGACAGAAGTTAGGTGTCTTCTCACTTATCGGATTGGCAAATGATATATCAAAATCAAAACCAATCTCATGTGCAATAGCCGGCAGATGCAGCATAGAGTTGGTAGAACATCCAAGAGCCATATCAACTGTAAGTGCATTAAGTATTGCATCCTTTGTTATGATATCTCTCGGACGAATATCCTTCTTTAACATATCCATTACCGCATATCCTGCACGCTTGGCAAGCTGTATTCTCTCAGAATATACAGCAGGAATTGTTCCGTTACCCGGAAGTCCCATTCCAAGTGCCTCTGTAAGACAGTTCATTGAATTAGCCGTATACATTCCCGAACATGAACCACATGTAGGACATATCTTTCTCTCGTACTCACATACATCTTCCTCTGTAATCTTACCGGCAGTGTACTCGCCTACCGCTTCGAACATAGATGAAAGACTTCTCTTTTTTCCTTTCACATGACCTGCAAGCATGGGACCGCCGGATACGAATACGGTAGGCACATTCACCCTTGCTGCCGCCATAAGAAGTCCGGGAACATTCTTATCACAGTTGGGAATCATAACAAGTGCATCAAACTGATGCGCAATCGCCATAGCCTCTGTGGAATCTGCAATAAGATCTCTTGTTACCAGAGAATACTTCATACCAATGTGTCCCATTGCAATTCCATCACATACTGCAATAGCAGGGAACATTACAGGAACACCGCCCGCTTCGGCAACGCCTAACTTAACCGCTTGAGTTATCTTATCAAGATTGATATGTCCCGGCACTATCTCATTATAGGAACTTACAATTCCAACGATAGGCTTCTTCATCTCCTCACTCGTCATACCAATTGCATTAAGCAGTGACCTTGCCGGTGCCTGCTGCATACCTGTCTTCATGTTATCGCTCTGCATAATATTCACTCCTCTTAAAAATTATTAATACGTTTTTCAGTATTTTAGTCAAGACACGCTTGCGAGTCTTGTGCACCGGATTAGAGTCTGCCACAGCAGACATATTACAATTCGAATCCGTGTGCATCTTTACAAAGAATTTAACTCTGTTGGAGTCCTTTCTTCGACAAAGTTAAATTCTCTCCGCGATAAGTGTACCCATCTCATCACACTTAACCTGAGGCTCACCTTCTTTTGCAAGATCAATAGTTCTGTATCCTTCTGCCAATACTTTCTTCACAGCATTCTCAATCGCATCTGCCTCTTTATCAAGATCAAAGGTATATCTTAACATCATTGCTGCACTAAGGATAGTTGCAATAGGATTGGCAATATTCTTACCTGCGATATCCGGTGCAGAACCACCTGACGGCTCATACATTCCGAACTTTGTCTCGTTAAGTGAAGCCGAAGGAAGCATTCCGATAGAGCCTGTAATCTGAGATGCCTCATCAGAAAGGATATCACCGAACATATTCTCTGTGAGAACCACATCGAACTGCGCCGGATCCTTAACAAGCTGCATAGCACAGTTGTCAACAAGCATCACATCATATTCAACTGACGGATAGTCCCTTGCAACCTCCTCTGTAATCTTTCTCCATAGTCTTGAGGAATCAAGAACATTAGCCTTGTCAATGAGCGTTACCTTCTTACGTCTCTTCATTGCGATATCGAATCCCTTGACAGCAATTCTTCTTATCTCATTCTCGTTATAGGTAAGGGTATCAACCGCTGTCGTTACCCCGTCAATCTCCTTAGTATACCTCTCTCCAAAATAGAGACCGCCTGTAAGCTCTCTCATCATCATCATATCAAAGCCACGCTCTGCAACTTCAGCCTTAAGCGGACATGCATCCTTAAGCTCCGGATAAAGATATGCCGGACGCAGGTTCGCAAAAAGTCCTAACTCCTTACGAATCTTAAGAAGTCCTGCCTCAGGACGTTTTTCCGGTGGAAGCTTGTACCATGGTGAAGTCTGAGTATTGCCCCCGATAGAACCGAGAAGAACTGCATCCTTTGACTTTGCTATGGCTACCGCCTCGTCTGTCAACGGTTCTCCCGTTGCGTCAATCGAGCATCCACCCATAAGGATATGCTCATAATTAAATGTATGTCCGTATTTTGTTCCTACTGCATCTAACACTTTCATTGCCTCTGTGACAATTTCCGGACCTATGCCATCACCCTTGATGACTGCCAAGTTACATTCCATGTCTATACCTCTTTTCTTTATAATATTATGCTCTTTATTCCTTTGGAAAGATCAGGCGTTCTTCTTGTCCAGGTCTTACAGGTCTGTTCCTTAATAAATGCTATAAAACCATCCAGCTTTCCCGTCTTGTCAAAAACAGTCAAGGCCTGATAATATACATCCTTATCCTCATCATATATAATTGTTGGCGGATAATCATTTATCATCAGATAATAATTAAGCAATGTCCTTCCAATTCTGCCATTGCCGTCAGCAAACGGATGAATACTTTCAAAGTTAAGATGAAAGTACGCTGCGCATGTAAGCACATCCGCATCCTTGTTATCCTCCAATTCCTTACAAAGAAATGCCATCTCATCTTCCACATCCTCAGGAAGAACTCCTACATCATCACCAACACCATAGTCATGAATTTTGAAGTTTCCAGGTCTTTCGCCTTTTGTATATCTCATTTCATCATAGCAGCCGTTCATCATAACCTCATGTAATTCCTTGATAAAAGATACACTAATACTGTCTCTGGCTATAATATGCGGTTTAAGATATTCAAAGGATTTCTTCTGGTTGTTAAGTTCAAATAACGTTCTCAGATCACCTGTATAATTGATAACCTTGCCATTATTGAATATTTCTCTTGTGTCATGAATTGTTGTCTCACTGTTTTCAATCTTATTAGAATGGTATGCAAACATAACCCTGAAATCATCCAACGCAATTGACAGGTCTGCTTCATCTCTGATATTCTTGTTTCTCCACTTGCAAACAACCTTATCATAATCCATGACAGTCCCTCCATACTTCATACGCAAGAGTATATACCTCACTGCATTTATTAAACGAATGTATCTAATTCTTATTATTAATTGAATTGATCAATCCACCGCTCGTGATTATATTCTGCATAAATGGAGGAAATGCCTGACCTTTATACTCAGTGCCCTTAGTCCTGTCATATATCATACCGGTATCGAAATCAATCTCCACATCATCTCCTGCCTCAATCTCACGGGCTGCCTCAGGACATTCGATAATCGGAAGTCCGATATTGATTGCATTTCTATAAAAGATTCTGGCAAAAGTCTCTGCAATCACACAGCTTATACCACTTGCCTTGATAGCTATCGGAGCATGCTCTCTGGATGAGCCGCAGCCAAAATTCTTGTTCGCTACCATTATATCTCCCTGCTTTACACGATTAACGAAATCGGGATCAATATCCTCCATGCAGTTCTTCGCAAGCTCGTCAGGATCTGAAGAATTCAGATATCTTGCAGGTATAATAACGTCTGTATCAACATTGTCTCCATATTTATGCACTGTACCATGTGCCTTCATAACATATTCTCCTTTCACATCTGCTTAATATTTAGGTGATTGCGAAACTCTTGTTTATTCTTTCAGAATTGCACATATTATACAGTTCCATCACAGGCACGCATCTCGCTGCTTGTCGCACGCAGCGGTACATAATGCACCAAAATACGGTGCATAAGTACCGGCGGCTCCAAAGCACCTGTTTATGGAATCTGTACAA
>CAJOLO010000140.1 GCA_905235345.1 uncultured Lachnospiraceae bacterium | reverse complement strand
GGAAAATTAATGCAGCGTGAGGATGGATTATATACATATAGAGTATTTGATAATACAAATGATGCAATTATTGTGTACTATAATGGAGCCATGATAAACCATGAAACAGAAGTAATAATACCTGAAAAAATAGATGGGTATAATGTAGTTATATTAGATGAAGCCGCAATATCGTATAATGAGTATATCGAAAAACTGGTTCTTCCTAAATCCTTAAAGAGTATTAGAAGATGCATAGGGGATAAATGTCCGAATTTGAAAGAAATAATATTCGATGGCGATACAATAAGCGTAGATGACGAGGCATTTAAATATTCAAAGGATGACTATTATAAAGGAGAGATAATAACGAAAAGAAAGAGAGTCATAACGCTTAAAGACATAATAAAACCCGGGCAGGAATATTATATACAATAGAGCTTATTGAAATCATGTAAAGGGAAGGAGAGTGCTCCGGCATTACCTGCCTCGGGCGTATATTGTATATGAAAAGGCTTATAAAGAAGAGAAAAATGAGATATCTTATTGTAATGATAATGTCGATGATATTCCTGATATCGGCACTTACAGGATGTGAATTCTCTGAGAGCAGCGAGGAGAAAATAAAGGACTTGGATTATACGGTGTGTGACGAGAGCAGGCTGCCCCATGAGCTTGTCAATCTCATCAATGAGAAGAAGAAGGAACCGTTCAAATTCACATACAGAACGAACGATTACCTTTATATCGTGGTGGGATATGGAGCACAGGACAGGATGGATCTTAATGTAATTATGACAGAATTGTATCTGACAGAGAACGCGATTTTTGTTGACACAGAGCTTACATCCAAGGAGACAGCGACACTTGATAATGGAATGGTAAGCTATCCGTATCCGTGGATTGCGGTAAAGACAGAGCTTTATGATGTGCAGGTGAATTTTAAATGATAGATCAGGTTTATCGGAAACAGCAGGCAGGTTATTAGTCCGGTTAATAAGAAAACGCTATACCGGTATGTTGATCACAAAAAAGTCTCCCCATAAGGCGTTCCATGTTTCGTATGAGATAACGGAAACAATGGTGTCGGTGAGGAGACCTTTGTATTCATAAGCAGGTAGTCTTATAAACCGCTTTATTCGGAATTAATCGAAAATCTTATATAAAAAATTATTGGTCTAGCCCTGTGCACTGTCACTGTGAAGCTGTTTAAGTTTTCCTGCTTCAGCTTCAATTCCGGACAATGCCGTCTTGAAATCCCTGAATGTCTGTACTGCCTTATCCGAATTATCAAGTCCGTTGGTAGATAGTGCTGCAACCTCTTCACTCGTTGCGGAAAGGTTAGAGATACTGTCACTTATCTCGGCGGTAGACTGATCTATCGATCCTATGCTGTTACCGATTTCGTTAATGTTTTCAATCAGCTCGGTAAGATTCTGGTCGATAGCCTTAAACGATACATCGGTTTCATTTATTACCTGATTCTGTTCTTCAACGGATACAACGGTATTATCGATACTCTTCATTGCCGCGTTGGCATCTTCCGTCAGTTCCTTGATGATATCGGTAATCTTGTTTGACGCGGTGTTGGTTTGCTCGGATAACTGGCGAATCTCATCTGCTACAACCGCAAAGCCTTTTCCGGCATCTCCCGCTCTTGCTGCCTCTATGGACGCATTAAGAGCAAGCAGGTTCGTCTGCGAAGATATCGAAAGAATGGAGCCTACAATATCCTGAACTTCTTCAACTTTCTTCAGAACGGCTTTTGTGGATTCGGATGTTATCCGGCTTGCTTCACGTACATTGCCGGCTTTCTTACCGAGTAAGTTTATTGTTACGCCGGCTTCGCTCACTTTGTCACGTGTATTTTTGGAAGAGTCAAACATCTTTCCGCGCTGCGTGCCCGCAAGGGAAGTCTGCTCTCTTATTCCGGAAAGTTTTTCGGCGCCCTCGCTTATACTAATTGCCGTACTGTCTGTTGAGTCCGCAATCTCCTTCATGCCTGTGTTATTTTCGGCAATTATGTTTTCAAGCTTTTCTGATGCATCGGTCGCATCCTCCAATAACTTAAGCAGGTTCGCGGCAATATTCTGCATTTCCTGCCCTCTCAGTTCTTTGTCCTCCGCTTCTTTCTCTATTCTTTCAGTATTTTCTGTATTGAAATTTACAAGAAGCACAACCGCCTGATTTGCCGCAACGGATGAAAGAATAATACCCACGCCGAGCATGATATAGGTAAGCTCCATTGTTCCACCGGATGCCAGTATTCTTACAAGATTGATAATATAAACAATAAATACAACCGAGCATATCTCAGCTTCTACGCGTCTATCCAGATAAGCGATGACAAGAACCATAAGCGGCAACCCAAAAACCGTCATTGTAATCTCGCCCGATCCTATGACGGCCACGACATAAACTATGAATACAGAAAGTAGTATACACGCTCTGCCGGTTTTGCTGTCTTTATAATTTTTGTAACCCACAATGATAACAATATTAGCTATGATTGTCGTGATGAGTGTAGCCACTGTTGGTGGAGAAAAACCCGTTCCTGCTAACTGTGCAATACTGGCTATAAGATAAGCCGAACAGATTATAAGTGAGACAAGCAATGCTTTTTTATTAGCGCTTTCATATTGTTTCTGAGTCATAAATAACCCCTCCTCCTTTTGGTGATTTTGCCGGAAACACAGTGCTGATACATATAATTTTAGATGTTTTTGCCAATAAAGTCAATCGAAAAATGCATTATTTTGAACTTGCCAAAGTCATCAATGAATAGTAAAATAATATGATTAAAAGACTAAAGGAAAAGTCGGAATTAAAGGGGTGGTTTATATCTATGATGAAACAGAAAATTGTGCTTAATTTAGTAAAAACAGTATTTATATTAGCAGTGTTGACTGTCAGTGCAGGAAGCGGTACCCTGGCAGCCACAATAAGGAAGGCAGATGTTACGTCTGCATCTGACGATACAGTTCTTGTGGGTGTTGAAGGAACATTTTATGCAAAGGAAGTAGATGAGATATTAGCTCTGATCAACGGATACAGGAAAGAGGCCTGTAAAGAAGGAGTAATAGATCCGGGCACCGGAAGGGCATTTACTGAGGAGGATTACAAACCGCTTGAGTGGAGTACATCTCTTGAAGGCATTGCTCAGATGAGGGCTGCCGAGGGAATAATGTATTTGGATCATACAAGACCTAACGGGAAGCAGTGCTTTACATGCTATTCTTCACTTTTAAATTATTATGGATTTGAAGTTCTTGCATGGAATGGGAATAAATCATCACAGGCAATTATAAGGGGTATACAACAATGGTATGCGGAGAAAGATAATTATGTTAATAATGTCAGCGGTGCTGTAACAGGACATTATACAAGTATGATAAGGTCCGATGTGAACTATATAGGAATAGGCTGTTTTGACATAAAAAATGATACTTCGGGCTGGGTATGTGTAGCCGGAGAGATTTCTAAAAGTTCACCATTGGCAGATACGGACGTAGTTAATCAGGGTGAGTATGAACAGATAATAGAGGTCACTGCGTCTAATATAGAACAGCTCAATATGAGTGGAGATATTCGACTTGCAGTTAATGATAAGAGAGATACTGTATTAAATGCAAAGATTTCCTACAGTTCAGGTTCAAGAGTTAATGCCACAAGCAATACACGGGTAATAGACGGAGTTAGATGGACATCTTCAAACACGGATGTTGCGGAGGTTTCTAATAAAGGAGTGATCACAGCTAAGGCGAAAGGAACCGCAATTATTACAGCACAGGTGGGAACTAAAAGTGCGAATATTACGGTGACGGTGGCAGAACCTCAAGAGGCAGAGAATTTATCAGTTTTGACAGTAGAGGCATTTCAGAAACCTGTACTTCCCGACAGAGCAACCGTGAAATGGAGTGATGGGGTAACTACGCAGGAGCTTATAAGCTGGAATGAGGATAAGAATGATTATAGTGCGTATAAGGGAGAAGACTATCGTGTGGAAGGCAAAGTGTCAGGATTAACAATATATCAGGATATTGTCATGGAGCCGGCAGAATATGTACGCTCTGACTTTGACGGGAATCCGGATGTTACGGCAGATGTTTCCGGACAATATTTCATGAATGTCCCATATGGACAAAAGCCTGAATTACCAACTGAGGTTAACGTGACATGGAAGGGATATCAGAATGCAACAAAGAAGACGACCGAAGAGATTGAATGGGATTCGGTGAGGGAGAGTGACTATAAGCAGCACAGAAAACATACTTTTATCGTGAAAGGACATGTTAGCGGCAGTGATGTGTCGGATGAGGATTCTCAATTATTTGAGGTTGGTATAGCTATAACACAGGAACAGGCTGGGTATGAGGTTATTGAACCGGGTGACATTGAGACAGAGTATGGTGTGACAGCTAAGCTGCCTGAATTAGTCAGGATTATTTGGATTGACAAAGAGGAAGAGGTATTGCCGATAGCATGGCAGGATGATTGGGAAACAATAAATGCTGATATTCTTAATAAAGAGGAAGGTGGAGAGTTTGCTGTTACAGGAACAGTGGACGACACTCATGCTCCTCTTATCTGGAATAATGAAAATGATAAGAGTGTGAAAGTAAAAGTGGTTGTTTCACCTAAAAAATACAATTCGGAAAAGGATGATACAACTTCAGAAGAAAGTGAAGAGGTCGCAGAAAAAGATAAAATAACGGAAGAAGAAAAGAAAGACGAGGCCGCAGAAAAAGATAAAATAACGGAAGAAGAAAAGAAAGACGAGGCCGCAGAAAAAGATAAAATAACGGAGGAAGAAAAGAAAGAAGACGAGGTCGCAGAAAAAGATAAAATAACGGAAGAAGAAAAGAAAGAAGACGAGGCCGTAGAAAAAGATAAAATAACGGAAGAAGAAAAGAAAGAAGACGAGGCCGCAGAAAAAGAAATAACAACAGAAGTAGAAAAGAAAGGCGATGAGACCACAGAGAAGGATACAACTACAAAAGAATATAATGATGGTGGTAAGATTACGGGAGGCACGTCATCCGAAGGCAAGGATACAGGCAGCACGGTTAATACAGTGAAGACCAATGATTCGGAAAATACCGGCAAGTCGGATATTACAGATGGAAGTACTGTTCTTGATGTATCAACGGGAGCGCAATATGAGGCAGATGTAAGTGGGAGTACGATTACTCTTATATACACTGGCTCTACTACGAACGAGAAAACAGTGGTTATTCCTGATAATATTGTTATAAATGGAACTACCTATAAGGTCACGGCGGTTGACAATAATGCATTTAAACAAAATCCAAAAATAAAAAAGGTTACGATCGGCAAGAATATATCCAGGATTGGAAAGGATGCATTTAACGGATGCAAGAACTTAAAAACGATATCCATTAAGTCTTCTAAGCTGACCAGGAAATCGTTTGGAAAAAATGCGTTCAAGAATATCAATAAGAAAGCAACTATATCAGTTCCCAAGAAGCAGTATAAGAGTTACAGGAAATGGTTAAAGAGTGCAGGCTTGCCCAAAACAGTGAAGATAAAAAAGAAATAAATATGTGTTTTAGATTCAAATATAGACTCAATATAAAATAAAGGAATGAGGAAGATATGAGGTTAAGGAATGTACCGGGTTCAAGGGATGTGATAGCAGATAGCCCATTTACCATAAAAAATGAAACTGAATGCAGAGGAAGATGGAAGGAGATATTCGGGAACGATAATCCGATATATATAGAGATTGGTATGGGTAAGGGACAGTTTATTATGGAGCTTGCAAGAACCAATCCCGATAAGAATTATGTGGGAGTCGAGAAATATTCTTCCGTGCTGGTGAGGGCACTGGAAAAACAGGAGGAGGAGCAGCTTCCCAATATATACTTTATCAGAATGGAAGCTGAATATATCGCAGATGTGTTTGCCGAGAGTGAGGTGGCGGGAATTTATCTTAATTTTTCGGACCCGTGGCCAAAGGACAGACATGCGAAGAGAAGGCTTACATCAGTACAGTTTCTTGAGCGGTATGAGAAGATACTGAAAAAGGAAGGACATGTCATATTCAAGACAGATAACCGTGACCTGTTTGATTTCTCTTTAGAACAGGTGGAACAGGCAAAGAACTGGAAATTGCTTAATCATACCTTTGATCTGCACAATTCACCTTATGTTGAAGGTAATATAATGACGGAATACGAGACAAAGTTTGTGGCAAAGGGTAATCCGATATGCCGGATGGAGATTATGCAACAATAAGAGAATAACGGGGATTGATATTGGGTAACAGGTTTGGTATTGCAGAATATAATGGTAATAAGAACACGACATGACAAAGGAGCAGTCGTTATGGGATTATGCTGTAAGGCGGCGGGAATTAAATATGATATCGAACACCGTTATCCGTTTATTATGAAACTGGAACGAAGGATGTGTGTTGTTGAGCGAGAGCTTAACAGGGATAATCCATGTGTACATAAGAAGTGCATCAGGAATCGGAAAGGCTTCTATTCACAATAAACTGTAATAGTGAGATCGACTGTGAGCAGTAACTGTTGGATATACGGGAAGTGTTTTAAAAACGTAATTGATTGTATTTATATGAGAAAAGTGTTATCATAAACAAGTATCAGCATTATAAAATAAGGAGTTATTATGCAGTTTCGACCATGTATTGATATACACAACGGAAAAGTAAAACAGATAGTAGGTGGTTCTCTTAAGGATGCCGGCAATCAGGCGGCGGAGAATTTCGTGTCTGAGCAGGATGCGGCTTTTTATGCACATTTATACAAGGAGAGTGGGATAAAGGGAGGACACATTATTCTGTTAAATCCTATGGGGACTTGCGAATACGAGGCGGATGTGGAACAGGCAAAGCTTGCTCTTTCAGAGTATCCGAAAGGATTACAGATAGGCGGAGGGATTAATGCAGATAATGCGGAACAGTTTCTTGACATGGGAGCCTCCCATGTGATCGTGACCTCCTATGTATTTCGTGACGGTAAGATAGATTATGAGCGCCTGGACAAGCTTAAGGCAGCAGTCGGCAGAAAGCATCTGGTGTTGGATCTTTCCTGCAGACGAAAGACCGGTGATAAAAGCGGTCAGTATTACATAGTGACCGACCGTTGGCAGAAGTTCACCGATGAACCCTTGTCAGAGGAGCTTATCCACAAGCTTTCTGCATATGCGGATGAGTTTTTGATTCATGCGGTTGATGTGGAAGGTAAGGCATCGGGTGTTGAAAGGGAACTGGTGTCAATGCTTTCCGGTGCAGGTGATATTCCGATAACCTACGCAGGCGGAGTGGGAAGTTATGAGGATATTGAAGTTATAAGAGAGCTTGGTGACGGGCATATAGATATAACGATCGGCAGTGCACTTGATCTTTTTGGAGGAAAGCTTAACTTCAACAGGGTGCTTTCGATGATGGATTGAAGTGATAATAATTAGATTGCCGTAAGATGTAAGATAACTATCAGATGACATATATCAGGTCTTGGTTATTGTGATTCAGAGGTGGGAATCAGATATAAATAAAGAATGGAAAGACATTATATGAGTAATAATATAGACAGTGAACATACAGTGTATGAAGGCAGTGTTATTGAGAACAGAGAAGGAAGTGATCAAGGCCTTCGAAAAGAAATAGGTACGGATAATAAAAAGGGTTTCATAAAGAATAATTATGTGTATATTCTGACCTTTGTATTTGCATTTGCGATGATGACAGGTGCATGGATGATCGGTGACGTTGGTCCCTTTGGCGGGAAATGTCTTGTGCTGGTGGACGGAGTGCACCAGTACCTTCCGTTTTTTTCCGAGTATCAGGAGAAGCTTACACATCTTTCGGATATACAATATACTTTTGATGTGGGAATGGGGAATAACTTCATTTCCCTATGGTCATATTATCTTTCAAGCCCGTTTAATCTGTTAATAATGCTCTGTGCCAAGAGTCATCTGCCGATGGCACTCAATATCATAATCAGCGTTAAGATAATTTTGGCAGCGATGTCTTTTGCGTATTTTCTCATGCATTACGGGAAGAAGCCGGAGAAGAATATGGGCGTTGTGGCATTTTCTCTGTTATATGCATTTTCAAGTTTTGTGGTTGGGTATTATTGGAATCTGATGTGGCTTGACTGCATCTTCATTTTCCCGATAATAATTCTTGGAATGGAGAAAATGTTGCAGCATAAGGATAGTCGGATGTATGTATTGGCACTGCTTTACAGCTTTGTGTGCAATTATTATATAAGCTTTATGATATGTATGTTTCTTGTGCTATGGTTTTTTACCTTTAGATTTAAGAGCTTTTCCGATTTCTTTTTCAAGGGTGTGAGATTTGCGGTAGCTTCGATTATAGCGGCAATGCTTTCGGCTGTGGTGCTTTTACCAGCATATAAGGGTATTATGACAACGGCATCAGCAGAGTTTGAGCTTCCGGGGTGGGAGTTTTACGGAAGCTTTGCGGATACATTAAGGTCACATCTGTTCTGCTCGGAGGTACTGACCAATCAGATCGGGGATGCGGGGACTAATCTGTATTGTGGAATGATAACGTTAATATTCGCAATCATATTCTTTATCATGCCGGGAATTTCAAGGGAGAAGAAGGTCAAGTATCTGCTGCTGTTAGCTCTTCTTATTGTGAGCTTCAACAACGTCCTGCTTAATTATATCTGGCATGGATTTCATAACCAGTATGGAATACCGAACAGGTTTGCATTTTTGTATATATTTGTACTGATTCTCATGGCATATGAGGTATATAGGAAACGGGAACGAATCACGTGGTTCATGGTGGTGATTGCGTATGCTCTTTCCATGCTGTTTGTCATATACTGTAATTATAATGCAGAGATTGTCTATGAGAACCGCACTTATGTATTGTCGGCATTGCTTCTTTCTTTATATGTGGTATTGATGGTGCTCTACTGTATATTTAAGAGGAATCGGGAGATATTTATGTATATCATCTCCTTTGTGGCGATTTTTGAGATGGCGATAAACGGGCTTTACGGATTTTACCAGGACGGAAGCTCCGAACCTGATTATTACTATGGTGAGACAGAGGCATTTGCCGCACTTAAAGAGCGTAATGAGGGTGCAGACGGTAAGGATAATTTCTACCGTTCAGACGTATTACAGCCCATCCTTGTGGACGAGGCTACATGGCATAATCTAAGGAGTGTAGGAATATTCGGATCTACTGTGAGTGGGGAGATGGTGGATATCATGGGAGATCTGGGATTTTATACGGGTGCCAACGAGTATCTCTATTATGGTGCAACTCCGGTTACCAATGCACTGTTCGGTGTAAAATATGTATATACGAGAAAAAACGATTTTGTAAATGTTGATACTGATATGGTTAAGATAGATTCCGAAGACTCTGAGGATGATACGGTTTCCGTGTATGAAAATCCTGATGTTTTACCT
>CAJOLO010000139.1 GCA_905235345.1 uncultured Lachnospiraceae bacterium | reverse complement strand
ATCGCTGTATTCATCATCCTCATCAACAGTAAAACCTGCTGCTTCGAGAATTGACTTTGCTTCATCTGATGTTTTTCCCGTCACATCAGGAATAGCATCCTTTTTAAGTCCCTTACTTATAACAAGTGTAACTCTGTCACTATCCTTTATTTCTGTATTATAATCTATGCTCTGACTTGCAACCTTTCCCTCTTCAAATCTGTCAGAATAATCCCTTTCAATTATATATGCTATACCGAGATCATCTAACTGCTTTGTAGCCTCATCCGCATCATATCCTACAAGATCAGGCATTTTGATTATTTCTTCGGTTGTTATTGTTGTAGGTATCTCAGTTGTTGTAGCTTTTTCATTCTTCTTAAATACCCCTGTTATTGAAAAGAACGCTATAATAATTATTATACCGATTATAGCCGTTGCAACTATTGCACCTATTGTTATCATCTTTTCTATCTTTGAATCTATTTCTTCCGTATCATCCTTATCTTCCGTATCATCAAACAGAGGCTTTTCATCTTCATCCTCATCACTATCATATTCAAACGGTTCATCATCATACAGGCTCTGTAATGCTTCCTTAGCATCCTCTAATTCAGAATTTTTCTGATTGACAGGAAAAACTGTCGGGCCTTTAGCACTTACAGTTTGTGATACTGCCGAAGCATTCTTAATAGCAGTAAGCTCATCAGCTGAAATCTGGATTGTCGGAGCATCATTAGAAATCACGGTGCTTGCAATACCAACCTGTGCATTTGGATCCATTGCAATCTTTTTGAGATCAGCAAGCAAAGCATTGGTAGTAAGATACCTCTGTTCAGGACGTTTCTGAGTAGCCTTTAAAACAATTTTCTCAAGTCCGACAGGAATATCCGGATAGTACTCCCTCGGCGGTATTATCTCGCTTTGAATATGCATAAGAGCAACAGTCACATTATTCTCACCTTCAAACGGAACACGACCTGTTAACATCTCATAAAGTGTAATTCCAAGTGAATAAATGTCGGAACGTTCATCAGAAAATCCGCCTCTTGCCTGCTCGGGTGAAATATAATGAACACTACCCATTGCTGTTGATGCAATGGTATTGGATGTGGCTGCTTTGGCAATGCCAAAATCCGTAACCTTCAGTGTTCCATTCTTGGATACTATAATATTCTGAGGCTTGATATCTCTATGAATGGTGTGATGTTCATGAGCAACCTCAATTCCGGAACATATCTGTATTATAAAATCCAATGCTGTCGCATAGTTAAGTCTTCCGTTCTGTTGGATATATTCTTTTAAAGTTATACCCTCAACGAGTTCCATCACTATATAATAATATCCGCTTTCTTCTCCTACATCAAATACATTAACAATATTAGGATGAGACAAGCCTGCAGCTGACTGCGCTTCCATTCGGAATTTACTCACAAAGTTTTTGTCATCAGAAAACTCAATCTTTAAAACCTTCATAGCAACATAGCGATTGAGCACATGATCCATTGCCTTATAAACAACAGACATCCCTCCTGCTCCAATCTCTTCTGCTATTTCATATCTATTCTGGATTATCATTCCCGGTTCAAACATTTTATCACACCTCATTTACCGTTTGCTTAACAACTACAACACCTATGTTATCTTTACCGCCATAATAATTGGCTCGTTCAATCAATTCTTCGCAACATTTATCCATATGTGGATTCCTGTTAATTATCATTGCAATCTCGTCATCTTCAATCATATTGGTAAGTCCGTCTGAACAAAGTAAAAGTTTCTCATTATCTTTAAGCTCAACCTCAAAGAAATCCGGTACAGCTTCTCTTGCAGTTCCCAAAGCCCTTGTAATTATATTCTTTTCCGGATGGAATCTTACCTTTCTTCGTTCCAGCTGACCTGTTCGTATCAATTCCTCGACCAATGAATGATCCAAGGTAATCTGTCTGATATCATCGCCGACAACATACATCCTGCTGTCACCAACATTGGCCACATAAAGTTTATTACCAACAATTACCGCTGCTACAAACGTGGTTCCCATACCTCTTAATTCACTATGTTCCGCAGACATCTGATATAATCTGTCATTGACCTTAGCAATACCGGTCTTTATTATGGTTATCGGATTAACATAATCACAATCCCTGACATATTCAACAAACCATGATACTGCATGGGCTGAAGCATAATCACCTGCCTGATGACCTCCCATCCCATCTGCCACAATATACAGGTTAGGGAGATTGCCGATGCTCTTATCCGAAAAGAATATGCAGTCCTGATTCATATTTCTGCACATTCCAATATCTGTTTTTCCGTAGGATATCATCGAAAACCTCCTTTTCTTTTATTATATCATTAAAATTGTAACTACCTTAGGCCACCCTCGAAATAACCTGCCTAAAACAGCTACATTATATTATAAACAAACTCAATTTAAAATCATATCATACATGGTGACAAAAAGCAAGAATATCGTTTAATTGTCAGCACGTTCTGAGTTCAATGCCCGCTTGCGAATCTTACACACCTGGTTCGTGTCAGCTTCAGCTGAGATATAGTCCTTCCTGAGTTGTCCGCATGCAGCATCAATATCCTTCCCCATGCTCCTTCTCACTGTTACATTAATCGAACCCTTTTCAAGCATATTCTTGAACCGAAGAACAGAATTATTGTCTGCTCTCTTATACTGCCTCTCCTTAATCGGGTTTACCGGGATAAGATTAACATGACAAGGAAAACCTTTTAGTAAATGAATCAACTCTCCTGCATCTTCCCTGGTATCATTCTCTCCTGCAACAAGGGAATACTCAAAGGTGATACGCCTGCCTGTTACATCAAAATAATATCTGCATGCATCAAGTACCTCTGCTATAGTATACTTATTAGCAATGGGCATAAGCTTTTTACGCTTTTCATCCGTTGCTGCATGAAGAGAAAGTGCAAAGGTTATTGAAAAATGCTCATCTGCAAGCCTTCTTATCTCCGGCACGAGTCCACAGCTTGATACTGTAATATTCCTCTGGCTTATATTAAGTCCGTTTTTGTCCGATATCATTCTTATAAACTTACAAAGATTATCATAGTTGTCTAAAGGTTCACCTGTTCCCATGACAACAACATTGGAAACCCTCTCACCGGTCACTCTCGTAATCGCATATATCTGATCTAACATCTCAGCCGCAGTCAAATTCCTTGAAAGTCCAAGAAGTGTGGACGCACAGAATCTGCATCCCATCCGGCATCCTGCCTGGGATGAAATACATACGGAATTGCCATGCTTATATGGCATAAAAACACTTTCTATAACATTACCGTCATAAAGTCGGAATACAAATTTATTGGTACCATCAACATGGGATTCATATCTCTCCACAATCTCAGACGGCTCGAATGATTCCGCCAGTTCCTCCCTGATCTTCCCTGGAAGATTGGTCATTTCGGAAACATCTCTAACAAGCTTAACATGGCACCATTCATATATCTGTTTTGCACGGAACTTCGGATAACCTTTATCCAGCACATATTCAGTTAACTCGGATAATGTCAGCGACCTGATATCCATAATATTCCCTCACGAATCTCTTCTTTTTATAAACATTTCTATTCTCTAATTAATAATCACACGGATTGTGTCAAGCCTTCTTGCGGAATTTCGCAATATAGAATCCATCACACTTAGCAAGACCGGGAAGCATCTGAATACTATACGGATTATCCATGTACTCTGTAAGCCCCTTCGGTAATAACGGTCTTATATCAACACCTGCAAAGGGAAAGTGATCGAGAAACCATTGTGCATTTTCCTCATTTTCCTCAGGGTTGACAGTACAGGTACTGTATATCAATATTCCACCCGGCTTAACATAATTGGCCGCATTACTCAATATATTTTTCTGAAGATTGGCAAGTTCCAACAGCTGTTCCTTCCTTAAATGATATTTCACATCATTCTTTCCGGATACAACCCCTAGTCCCGAACACGGAAGATCCGCAATCACTATATCTGCCCAGTTTCTTCTCTCATCGTCGGGAATCAGAGCATCATATACCAGAGTCTTCAAATTATCCAACTTAAGTCTTCTTATATTATCTTCAATCAGATCAATCTTAGAATTCGATATATCCCTTGCTTCGATTATCGCTTTATCTCCAAGCTTTTCGGCAAAATGGGTACTTTTACCTCCGGGAGCCGCACAAAGGTCAAGAATCCTTAGCTGTTCACGGTTACCAAGCATACTTGCCGTGTCCGCAATATGATATATGAGCATTGAGCTTTCATCCTGCACAAAGAACTCACCCTCATTAAATCCCGGTATCCTGCTCACGTAATTGATATCCGATAAATGCAGTGCCTCATCAACATAGTTTCCATCACTTACATTAATACCGGAAGTCTCAAGCTTCTTTCTGAGTTCATCCTTATTAATCACTGCCTCATTGACACGAATAGTTATATCTATATCTTTATCCTCAAGGGATGCGGCAAGCATATTCTTTGCCTTATCCTCTCCAAACCAATCAATATATCTCTCAACTATCCACTCCGGCATTGAATATTTAACAGAAAGATATGTTATCTTATTGTCAGTCTCCGACGGATAAGAAATACTGTTCTTATTTCTTTCTATTGCTCTGAGAACTCCGTTAACAAAACCTGAAAGCTTGGAAAATCCTCGTTTTCTGGCTAGTTTAACACATTCATTAACCGCAGCACTATCCGGCACACTGTCCATATAAAGCATCTGGTATGAGCCCATCCTGAGCAACACTCTTATAAGGGGTTTGCATTTACCGGTTTTTGTCTTACTGTAACAGTTAATTATATAATCAAGCTGAATCCGATATTCCGTTACACCCTCTACAAGCCTTGTAAGAAATGCCCGATCCTGCTTGCTCATAAACTGTTTTGCAAAAAGCTGCCTGTTAAGTGCATCCTTAACAAATATTTGATTTTTCTCTGCTTCGAGCAGCACATCCAGTGCCAGTTCTCTTATATTCTCTCTTTTTTCCATAATATTTCCTTAGGTCATTCAAGAACGTCTCATGCTTTGCGACTGTATTCAAAACTCACTTGCGAGTCTTGCGCACCATATCCGGTTCAGCTTTAGCTGACATATACACTTAAGTTCTGTTTACATCCTCTTTCGATTATAGCTCTTATTTTATTCAGAGCATACATTTTAATCATATTAATCCCATGACAATATCATACCTTCACTGATATCATATCCAAGTAAAAATGCATTGGTATCCATCCGTTTCTTACCTTCCAACTGCAGATTCATTACCCGAAGTGCTCCTTTTCCACAGCGGACAGTAAAACTCTTCTTATCAACAGCAATTATTGTTCCCGGCATAATATGTTCATCACTTACATATTCACTCTGATTATCATCTGATATATGTTCAGACGTGTCTGTCTTTTCATGCAACAACCGGCATAGATTAGCCGCATCATCCTCTGAAACAACCAATGCTTTATATATCTTAAGCATTTTCCCGTTAAGTCTTGTAAACGCAGAAGGCCATGGATCAAGACCTCTGATCAGCCGTTCAAGCTCTTCCGCGCTTCGTGAAAAATCAATAAGTCCCATATCTTTACTTAACATCTTGGCATAATTAGACCTGCTGTCATCCTGCTTTGTCCTGGTCGCCGTTCCGCTCTCAAGCTTTTCCAACGTATCAACTATTATCTCTCCTCCAAGAATCGCAAGTCTGTCAAACAAAGAACCACCTGTCTCATCAGGTGCAAGTTCTATTGTTCTCTGTTCTATTATATCTCCGGTATCCAATCCTTTATCCATATACATCGTGGTGACCCCGGTTTCCTTAAGTCCGTCTATTACCGCCCACTGAATAGGTGCGGCTCCACGATATGCCGGAAGCAATGATGCATGCACATTAATACATCCGTACACAGGAAGATTAAGTATTGCCTCAGGTATAATCTGTCCAAATGCAACAACTACGATAACATCCGGCGCAATTGCCTTCAACTCATCAATAAATTCAGGATCTCTTACTTTCTCAGGCTGTGTAACCTTTAGACCGTGTGAAATTGCCGCCTCCTTGACCGGAGAAAAGACAAGCTTGCTGCTTCTTCCCTTCGCCTTGTCCGGCTGGGTCACAACAAGCGGAATCGAATGTCCTGCATCAATTAATGCTTCCAGAGTATTCACCGCAAAATCCGGTGTACCCATAAATACTATCTTCATTCAAAACACCTGCCTTTTTCAATAAGCTTATATTATAATTATAAACTCATTCTGATATCTATAATTTAATCTTCACCATATTCTTCGTCATATTTCTCGTCCTCATCGGATGCTTCAACATCACGCAACGGTCCATCTGCCAGATCCTTATATAATACACCATCTAAATGATCTAACTCATGACATATTGCTCTGGCAAAAAGGTCTTCTGCCTCTAATGTAACTTCCTCCATATCTCCGTTCAGGAATTTCACAACAACTCTTTTCGGTCTTGTAACCTCAGCTACCTTCCCCGGAATACTTAAGCAACCTTCATCCCCTGTCTGTTCTCCTTCTTTCTCAAGAATAACCGGATTGATAAGCACGTACGGATTATCATAAGGTTGTTCATAATCAACATCAATGACAACAATACGCTTAAGTACACCGACCTGAGGTGCGGCAAGTCCGACTCCTCCCGCATCATACATAGTATCCAGCATATCATCTATCAAGGTTTTGGTTCTTTCATTCATATCCTTGACTTCCTTACACTTCTTTCTTAAAATATCATCTCCGTCTATTCGTATCTGTCTTAATGCCATCTCTGTACTCTCCTTTTAATATAACTTTTAATAGTTGTTTGCAAAACTCCGGTTTTCAGCTTTGTATTTGTGCAACATTTTCTTGTCATCATTTTTACAGCACATTATACCACATTCCATATGATATATGCAAACATCATATCTGTCTTACAACATTACACATCCTGATAACGTATTACCGTTCACATTCAATCAATAACTCCTCATTGGGTCGAGATCAAAACTGACATAACATTCTTTATATTTCTCATCATCATTAAGATACTCCTCAAGATAATCTTTAATTGCGGTTAATTTTCTCACATTATCATCTTTAATATATATCACACGTCGAAACCTGTCTGCAATTTTATAGATTCCGGCTTCACAAGGTCCTATTATCCGTATCTTCGTTTGTATATTCTTTCCTGATACATCTGCTTTATACCCGGATTTATATCGGACACCTTCGTTTGTAGACCAACCATCTTTATATATCTCAATTGATTTCTCTCGATCCTTAGCAGAAATCGTCTCCTCATCCGAAGCATTCTCCGACGTCACTGCCATTTCAATTTCATTCCTTATTGATTCTGCAAGTTCAACCGAAATCTTGTCAGACGGTGCTTCCATAAATATAGCCATCATGTGGGAAAATGGTGGATAAGAGAGCATTTTCCTATATGCTTTCTCTTCCTCATAAAACGCATCATAATCCTGCTTTGCAGCTGAACTTATACAGTAATGATCAGGTTTGTATGTCTGGACGACCACCTCGCCCGGCTTATCTCCACGGCCGGCACGTCCCGCTGCCTGAGTGAGCAGATCAAAGGTCTTCTCTGCCGCTTTATAATCACTTTCAAAAAGAGTGGTATCGGCGGCAACAATTCCAACTAAGGTCACTCCGGGGAAATCATGTCCCTTTACGATCATCTGCGTACCTACCAGCACATCCGCTTCTCCGTTTGCAAATGCATCAAGTATCTTCTCATGTGCATCCTTCTTCTTCGTGGTATCCATATCCATGCGAAGCACTTTAGCCTCCGGATATAAGCTTTTAACCTGCTCCTCTACCTTCTGTGTTCCCACGCCAAAGCCCGCAATAAATGTCGACGTGCAGGAAGGACATCTCTTAGGTTTTATCTCCTCATATCCACAGTAATGACATACAAGCCTCTCCCTTATGCTTCCGCTATCATGAACCGTTAATGACACATCACAGTGTGGACAGAAGAACACATGACCGCAGGCTCTGCATGAAACAAACCCGGCATATCCACGCCGGTTAAGAAACAACATTATCTGCTCCTTCTTATCGAGTCTGTCCTTAATCTGTTCTTTAAGATGCTCGCTGAACATACTCCGGTTTCCGTTTTTTAATTCCTCCCGCATATCCACTACACTGACACGAGCAAGCTCAGCATTCTCTCTTGCACGCTTAGTAAGTGTGAGTAAATGATACTCTCCCATAAGTGCCTTATGATACGACTCAATTGACGGCGTAGCAGAACCTAACACAACAGATGCCCCACACATCCCGGCTCTATGAATTGCCACTTCTCTTGCATGATACTTAGGCGGCTGATCACTCTTATATGTCGTTTCATGTTCCTCATCTATCACGATAATACCCAGATTGGGAAATGGTGCAAATAAAGCAGAACGGGGTCCTATTATAACCGATACTTCTCCCTTCTTCGCTCTTTCAAACTGATCATATCTCTCCCCCTTTGAAAGCTTTGAATTCATTATCGTAACCTTATCTCCGAATCTTCTCCTGAAACGCTTCACCGTCTGATAGGTTAATGCAATCTCAGGAATAAGAACTATTGCCTGCTTACCCATAGAAAGTATATGGTCTATTATCTCAATATAGACAAGGGTCTTTCCGCTTCCGGTTATTCCTTTTAA
>CAJOLO010000138.1 GCA_905235345.1 uncultured Lachnospiraceae bacterium | reverse complement strand
GTTGAACGATTGGTTAGAGATGGAAGATGGAAGTTATATTATATATTGTTGACAGTTGCAATGTTTTGTAATTTTTATATGGCGTTTTCAGTATGCATTTTTTTGCTTTTATGGTTTGTTTTGCAATTGCAATTGGTTAAAAAGGTGGATAAAAGTGCATATATTAAGTTTTTCGGCAGTTCCGTGTTATCAGCTATATCATGCATGGCTGTAATATTGCCAAGTATAATGAACGTGAGTGACCGATATACCACTGAACATAGTGATTATGTAATATATGAAGGGCGCTTATCATTGGTTGAGCTGATTTCGAGATTTTTTGCACTGTCAAAACCGGAGACCTGTGATGTACATTTTTATATATCTATGGAAATTCTGGTTGTTGCAATGTTGTTTTGCTTTGTCAGGATGCGTCCCAAAATAAAGTTCACAATGATAATGATATTTATGTTTATTCTGATCTCGCTTTTTGTAGAGCCGTTAAATCTTATGTGGCATGGTTTTGCAGTACCGCATGGTTATTCTCCGAGATATGCATACGTTTTAGCCTTTATGTTGGATGTTATGGCGTTATGCGTTATAGAGAGACTCAGACAGGTCAGAATATGGCACTGTATATGCGTATTGTTGGCGGGCGTAGGATTGTTTTGTTATGCTTTTTTCAATATTAGCAAGTATGAGGATTACTATGTTTATCTGATTACAATACTGGCATTTGTATTTTGCCTGATTCTGCTTGTTTTGTTAAGCCGTCGAAGTATTAAAAAGAAATCCTTCATTGTATTATTCTGTTTATTAAGTATTGTAGAGCTAACAGCAGATGCTTATCAAAAAATGGACAATTATAATGTGCCTAAGCCGAAAAATCGCTCATATGTAGAGGAAACTTATGAAATGGCATCTAAATTATCATTGAATAAGGGAGAACGATTGCAGTTTAATGATGCAGAGTATAACCTTGGAATGAGTCTTGAAGTACCTGCTTTGTCTGGTTATATATCTTATTTCAATGGTGGCTTGGGTACATTGGCATATAATCTCGGATTAATGATATCTGTCGACTCAGGGATTATGTATGTTGGAGGTACGCCTCTCTTGGATCTTATATTCAATATTGCTTACGATATTGGTATAAGTGATACAGAATTGATCAATAAGAGTAAGTGTGAAACAGAGGGAGATTTGACCATATACCGTAATGATCAATTGGCAGGATTTGGATATATGGTTGACTCTGATATATTGGATTGGAATTGCAACAATGAAGTAACCTATAGATTACAGAATGAATTTGTGAAATGTGCAACGGATGTAGATTCCGGTGAGCTGTTTAACCTGTGTCCGATAAATGATATAGAGTGTACAACGCCAATAGGTTTGTTGGAAAATGAGAATGATACAAATGGTGTATTTGTATATAGTTATACTCCTGTGTATGAATCGGACGAAATGGTGATGGATTTTACAGTTGAAAAGGACATGGATTTATACCTTCATTTGTATGCAAGTGATAAATTTTACTTTGCAGTCGAAATAGATGATCAGGTAGTATTAGAAAAATATGAAGATGTTGTAGGGATGATTATACCTATCGGAAAAGTAAAAAAAGGTCAAAAGATTAGTATTATGTGTTTTGTTGATGAACATTCAGGGGAAGAAATACAAATATCCGGTATAGCATTGGAATTAAATAAAGATGTATGGCAGTCGGCTTATAATTCATTGTCGGAGAGCACATATCAGATATCTGAGATGAACAGTGATTATGTAAGCGGTACGATTGAACCGGACAAAGATGGAATTATGATGACATCGATTCCTGCAATGCGTGGATTTGATGTATTTGTTGATGGTAAGAAGACTGAGTATAAGAAAATCGCAGATGCTCTGATTGGTGTACCATTAGAGAAGGGAAGTCATATGGTTGAATTCCGTTATCATACACCATATGCCGGATATGGATGGATTATATCATTATGTGGTGTTGCAATATTTATTCTGATTGCCGGTTTTGAAAGCAGGATGAGTAATAAGATGTGAGAAGGAACAAGATGTTAAAAAGGATGTCTGGCAACAGACATCCGCAATGGTTAAATTATAATACTGTTATGTAATGCCCGGATTAGATGATATAGGGCTCTAATGCTTTCATGATCTCTGCATCATCCTCTTCAGAGTGGATATTAAGATCAATTGGCTGCGAAATATCAAGACTGAAGATTCCCATGATGGACTTTGCATCTATAACGTATCTGCCTGATACAAGATCGAATTCCGCATCGAATCTGGCGATATCGTTAACAAAGCTTTTAACCTTATCGATTGAATTTAATGAAATTTTAACTGATTTCATAATTGTATAACCTCCTGTATTATATTATATATTGTGCCTGTATACTATCTATGATAACTTTTCGAACAGGAAAAGTCAATACAAATAATACGACAATCCAATGATATATAATAATACTGATACTATTTATTTCTCACTTGAATTTTACTATAGATTGACTGCATATGGAGTAATGAAATACTACAGGGCAGTAATAATATTTAATATAAAAGGTATATATAGATGTATGAGAAAAAAACACACGATAATGAATTAAACAGTAATGTGACGAAGGGCAGACAATATAGTGCGGCTGTTATTAATCTTGGCTGCAAAGTCAACAGATATGAGGCTGATTCCATGAGAAAGATAATGGCTGATTCGGGAATTGCACTTGTGGAACCTGATGACATTGCCGATTTTTATATAGTTAATACCTGTTCCGTTACTAATATTGCTGAAAGAAAATCAAGGCAGATGTTAAGGCGTGCTAAAAGAAGAAATCCGGAGGCTGTCGTTATTGCGGCAGGTTGTTATGTTAATGCTGCACATGATGAATTGCTGGCCCTTGATTATGTGGATGCGGTTATCGGTAATGACAGAAAAACAGAGATAATGGATGTTCTTGTAAGTTATATGAAAAAAGACAGTATAACAGATACATCGTCGGATGATACCGGACACGATTCCTATGATAGTGGAGAGCATAGTTATTCTTATGAAGTCTGTGACGAAATAAAACCGGATAGATATGTCAGGATAGACGGATCTGAGAGATTTGAAGAGATGGGAGAGTTATCGGCTGCATATCTCGATCATCGGCGGGCGTATATTAAGATTCAGGATGGATGCAATCAATTCTGTTCGTACTGTATTATTCCGTATACAAGAGGCAGGATTCGCAGCAGAGCCCCGGAGAATATTATAGAGGAGATAACCGGACTGGCGAGATCCGGCGTGAAAGAATTCGTTCTTACGGGAATTCATATATCATCATATGGAAAAGATTATGACGAGGTTTCGCAGGGCGTGAGTGAATGTGATAAAATTGTGGATCTTGCAGATCTTATCTGTGCTGTGTCTGATATTCCTGAGGTGGAAAGGATACGGCTGGGCTCTCTTGAACCGAGAATAATAACCAATGAATTTCTTGAAAAGATATCCAAAGCGACAAAGTTATGTCCGCATTTTCATTTGTCATTGCAAAGTGCTTGCAATGAAACACTTAAGAGAATGAACAGGAAATATACAATTGAGGAATACATGAAAAGCTGTGAGTTGTTAAGGGATTATTATGACAGACCGGCAATTACAACGGATGTAATTGTTGGATTTCCGGGTGAGACGGAAGAAGAGTTTAATACGACTGTTAATAATCTTAAACTACTTAAACTGTATGAGATACATGTGTTCAAGTATTCTGTAAGGCATGGTACGATTGCGGAAAAGATGCCTGACCAGGTGCCTGATCAGGATAAAAATACAAGAAGCGATATTCTTCTGGCACTAACTGCCGAACAGAAGAAGAATTACGAAGAATCGCTCGTTGGTCTTAATGATGAAGTGCTTGTCGAAGAAGAGGCAGACATAAATAAAAACAGAGTGAAGAAAGCAGGTGATATTACACATATTAATACAATTGAATGCAATAATGATGAGAGTGTTGGTAATGGTAAAAAAATGTTCACAGGATATACAAAAAGATATGTTAAAGTATATGTTAACAGCGAAAACGATATAACAGGAGATATAATTCCGTATACATTTTGACTTGCATCTTTTTGAAAAGTATATTATCATATAGATATTGAGATGAGGACGTGATAAAATGAATGATGGTAATAATAACAACACACAATTTATTGAGGTAGTTAAGGATAACAATCTTCCGGTGACAGAGATTCTTGCAGACGTATATACTGCATTGTCTGAGAAAGGATATAATCCGGTAAGTCAGATAGTAGGATATATTATGAGCGGTGATCCGACATATATTACAAGCTATAAGAATGCAAGGAGTCTGATCATGAAGGCGGAGCGTGATGAGATTATTGAAGTTTTGCTGGAGAATTATATTGATACAAGACTGAGATAACAGGAGACATAAGATGCGGATTATGGGACTTGATTATGGTTCTAAGACGGTTGGTGTGGCGATAAGTGATGAATTATTGATAACTGCACAGCCGATTATGACCATAGAAAGAAAGTCAGAGAATAAGTTACGAAAGACCTTGGCTAAGATTGAAGAACTGATCGTTGAGTATGAGGTTTCTTTTGTTGTG
>CAJOLO010000137.1 GCA_905235345.1 uncultured Lachnospiraceae bacterium | reverse complement strand
ATCCTGCCAATGATATGAAAACCGATATTGTCACAACACATTTTGAGTATCATTCAATTGATGCTAACCTGTTAAAGCTTGATATACTTGGACACGATGATCCTACAATCATAAGGCGTCTTGAAGATCTTACGGGTAAGGACGCCAAGACCATAGCCCTTGATGACAAGGATGTAATGTCATTATTTCATAGCCCGGAGATACTTGGAATAACACCTGATGATATAGGCGGTGTTCCGACAGGGTCGTTGGGCATACCGGAGTTTGGTACTGCATTTGTTATACAGATGTTAGTAGATACCAAGCCTAAGAGTTTTTCAGATCTTGTGCGCATATCGGGATTATCTCATGGTACGGATGTATGGCTTAACAATGCACAGACGCTTATTGCTGAGGGCAAGACCGAGCTTTCGGGGGCAATATGCTGTCGAGATGATATCATGGTATATCTTATTCACATGGGACTTGAACCCGGTGATGCATTCAAGATAATGGAGAATGTCCGTAAGGGTAATGTTGCTAAGGGTAAATGTGATAAATGGGACGGCTGGGTCGAAGATATGAAAGCTCACGATGTTCCGGACTGGTATATCTGGTCCTGCAAGCTTATCAAGTACATGTTCCCCAAAGCCCATGCAGCAGCCTATGTCATGATGGCATGGAGAATTGCATGGTTTAAGATTAATGAACCATTGGCATATTATTCGGCATATTTCTCGATTCGAGCGAAGGCGTTTAATTACGAGACAATGTGCCAGGGACAGGAACATCTCGAAGCTGAGATGGCAGCATTAAAAGCAAAAGGAAAGCATGAGAGAACTGCGGCTGAGGAAGAATCCCTAAGTGATATGCAGCTTGTCCAGGAGATGTATGCGAGAGGTTATGAGTTCCTTCCTATAGACCTCTATCAGGCGGATGATATCAACTGCCTGATAATTGATGGTAAGATAATGCCGCCATTTTGTTCAATACCGGGTATTGCAGAAGCGGCCGCATCCCAGATTAAAGAGGCTGCCAGGGCAGGCAAATTCATATCCAAGGATGATCTTAGAGAGCGTGCCAAGATAGGTAAATCCACCATAGAGAAGCTTTCTTCTATAGGAATTCTTAAAGGATTGCCGGACAGCAGTCAGTTGTCGATATTTGATATGTGAATACTTTAATATTGTACTTCTAACACCTCGTAACCTCTTATTTTTTAGAGGATGTGAGGTGTTTTTTCTTTAAAAAATTTTATATTTATGATATAATAAAATCAAATCAGCCTTATGCTGATTTTGCGAATTGTAGCATAATATTTATTACTCACAAACAATTTTAACATTAAAGAAGGGGGATTATATGAAAGAGAAGGGATTTAACAACAGCAATATTAAATTTTTCCAAAAGATTCATGTTCAGAATAGTGCCTTGAACATTCTTTTATTAATTATGTTTATTGCATTTGCAGTGTATACTTTACAATCGATGTTTCGTATTAAGGATAATGCAGTCAATTTTCTTGGTTTATCCTCCGATACGTTGATTACTTTGGGAGATATGAAATCTGATGTCAACACTGTTGTTGTAGATATGACACAGTTAACATCGACTTGTGAATCGAATGACACCAGTGATGGTATCAAAAAAAGAATTGCTTCCAATTATCGATTGGAAATAGAAAGTTTATACAATAAACTGTCTAAGCAGGAAGAATATCTCGTGGAAAATGAGTTATGGAGTATGTTTGAACCCGGTAAGGCTGCTTCTCAGGATGCATTTAGTAAAATACATCAATATTTCGCTGATGTATTTACTGCGTTGGATTATGTTGAAGCCGGCAATTATTCTGATTTTCTTAAGCTTATCGATAATGAATATGCTAATGATCTTACTGCTGCACAGACTTCTATTGCGGTTATGGAGGATGATGTTATTATTGTTGTAGGTCGTGTTACGCCTGCATTAGAGAATCAGGTGACGAAGGGAAGTATTATAGCATATATTTTGACGGGCGTTGTATGTGTATTGATTGTTCTTTCATTGTTGTTCACCCGTTTTACAGTCAGCTCAAAAATCACAGGTATTACCAATGAGATTGGGGAGATAGTATATGATATTGAGCATGAACAGGGTGATCTGTCTAAACGTATTACCGTAAAGACCGGAAATGAATTATCTCTTATTGTCAGTGGATTCAATTCTTTTATGGACACATTACAGAATATTATTGCCAAAGTTAAAGATGGTACCATTGTCTTGGAAAAGACTGCTTCCGATGTTTCACAGCGGATAAATGTGGTATCTGATAATATTATTAATACATCTTCTGCCATGGAAGAGCTTACAGCAACTATGGAGACGGTTTCCGGTACGGCAACTTCATTAAATCAACGAATGGATAGTGTCAGTCTTGCATCAGATGGAATTCGTGATCAGGCTCGTTCCGGTCTGAATACTGCTAATGAGATTAAAAAGAGTGCTGCATCAATTCATGAAGAAACCCTTGCAAGAAAGAAGGATGCTACTAAAAAGGTAGAACAGCTTTCCGCTATACTTCAACAATCCGTAAGAGATTCTGAAAAGGTTTCTCAGATTAATGATCTGACGGCAACAATTATGGATATAGCTTCAGAAACTAACCTACTATCCTTAAATGCTTCCATTGAAGCTGCCCGCGCAGGAGAGTCCGGACGTGGTTTTACTGTTGTTGCACAAGAGATTGGTATACTTGCTGATAATTCTCATGAGACTGCTGAAAATATTCAAGAGATATCAAGTGAAGTAACGAAAGCGGTTCGGGCTTTGTCTGAGAATGCTACTCAGATTATGGAATTTATTAACGATACAGTTCTTTCCGATTATGATACATTTGGTAAGATCGGTGATGATTATATGGAAACATCACAGACTATTTCGGATATGGTCAGTACTTTCACGGATAAAGCTGATATGTTGTCGGATACAATGACTATGATGATTACTGACATTAATGCTATTTCTGAGTCTATTAACGAATCTTCAGAAGCGATATCTGTATCCGCTGGTAATACTCAGGATATTGTGGATGAAATCTCTGAAATTAGTATAGCAGTACAAGGTAACAATGATGTATCCGATGATTTGACAGCATCGGTTGCTATGTTCTCGTGAGAGTTTTGTTATTTAAGAAAGGAATCTTGCTTATGAAAAAAATAATAGCTTTTACTTTATTAATTGTTTTTTGTTTAAGTGGTTGTAGTTCTGTTTCAAAAACAGATGTTGGTTCTGATTCGGCTTCCGGAAGTGTACAGGCAGATGTTGATTTTTATAATCAAGCTGATTTAACGAAACTTAAAGGTAAGAAGATAGGAATTACGATACAGACTTTAGATAATGCATATTGGGCCGGCGTTATGTCTGCTTTGGAAGAACAACTGGAACAATATGGGGTAGATTATACTTTGCAGGATTGTGACCAGAATTCAGACACACAGATTGGACAAATTGAGAATTTTATAACCGATCAATGTGATTTAATACTTGTAAACGCCATCAATGCAGATGCTGTTGAAGACGTATGTGCAAAGGCAAGAGCGTCCGGAATAAAAGTAATGTGCTGGGACGACAATATGGAAAATACGGATGTAAACTGGGTTTTGGATAATACATATCTTGGAACGGAAATCGGTAAATTAGCCGGAGAATTTATTAATACACACTATGATACTTCCAATAAAGCTCAAGTTGCAGTTATCGGATATAATTCTATATCCATCTTAGAGGAGCGTGCCGAAGGCATTAAAGAAGGTTTGGAAGAATCGGCATCCGGTAAGTACAGTATCGTTGCTGAAGAAGATGGATTAGATCCATCCGGCGCTCAATCTTCCGTAGAAAAAATTCTGGCTTCCAATCCCGAGTGTAAGGTCGTTGTAGGTATAGGTTCGGGAGCGATGATTGGTGCAAATGAAGCTTATATGAATCATTATGATTCTGATATTCCGGAAGATGTGGGTGTTATTACTACAGATGTAACAAAACGTCAACTGAATGCACTTTTATCCGATGAGGCTTGTCGGGGTATCATCGGCTTTGAGGGTTCCGATGTCGATACTGCCAAGGCGGTTACTGCTATGTTCGATTTAATGCTGGAAGACAAAGTTGGTGGTAAAGTTGTCTATCGTGCCGTATCGCCAATTACAACGGACAATGGTATTGCCATCTTAGACGAAATGAAATGAGCACAAAACATAAGAAGTCGGCAACAATAAAATAAGTCTTTGTTTAATGAAGCAGAACTCCAAGGAGCAACATCATATATTGAAAGTCTAAGAAATAGATTTCTACGATAGGAGAGAGCAGTCTATGGGAAAAATGTATAATATTAAAAAAATTGATTTTAAAACAAAACGAAACCCAAGTGATATAATAGAAATTGCAAAATCTTATATAGAACATCAGGATGAAATTTATGAAATAGATGAAAATTCTATAGTTTATGATCAGGAGTCACATGTTACAAAAAAACCAGTATGGTATATTAGTGTGATTTCACTAAAGACGAAAGAAATATGGTCTGATGCATATGATACTTTAGCCGTTTCAGATGATGAAGGACGATTAGTGTATGTAATGAATGACCATGGTGTAGTAGTTGAAT
>CAJOLO010000136.1 GCA_905235345.1 uncultured Lachnospiraceae bacterium | reverse complement strand
GCATTATGTACCGCTGCGTGCGACAAGCAGCGAAAGCGTGCCTGTGATGGAACTGTATAATATGTACAATCCTGAAAATATAAACAAGAGTTTCGCAATCATCTACTATATATCATACGGAAGATGTTCCACAGTAAGAACGCCAAGGCGCTCTTAAATACAAGAACTCTTATGATACTAACCTGACTTATCACAATTTATTATATACATTCATCAGTAAAACTTCAAGATAAATTTTTACAATTTTTTCACTAAATTTTTATTGACATTTTAGTAAAAAATCAGTAATATACAAATTGAGATTCCATAAAATGATCATTATTTTATGATTAGGGAATACGCATTAACATATTATTACTATTAATGATATCAGGAGGGTATAATGGACAAGGTAAAAACATTTATAACGAAATTGGAAAACAACGAATTAAATGAGCGTTTGCTGGATATTTATGTAGACAACGATAAGTTGGATTACCAGAAGAATCGCTACATAGAAGCTCTCAAAGAGTTCGAAAAAAACTTCGGAGATGAAGCAGACTCAATATTCTCTGCTCCCGGCAGAAGCGAGATTGGCGGAAACCATACCGACCATCAGCATGGCGAGGTTCTTGCAGCATCAATCAATGATGACGCAATCGCAGTTGTAGCCGGGACTGATAAGAATGAAGTGAATGTTCTGTCAGAAGGTTATGACAAGATAACCATATCACTTGATGAATTAGATAAGATAGACAGCGAAGAAGGCACCACACACGCTCTTATCAGAGGCGTTATTGCCAAGACCAAAGCTAACGGCCATAACATCGGAGGCTTCGATGCTTATATTACAAGCAATGTACTCTCAGGCTCCGGTCTTTCTTCATCAGCAGCATTCGAGGTACTTATCGGAACTATCCTTTCAGGTCTTTACAACGATATGTCCATCTCTCCGATTGAGATTGCAATAATCGGACAGTATGCGGAAAATGTCTATTTCGGAAAACCGTGCGGACTTATGGATCAGCTTGCATGCTCTGTCGGCAGCCTCTGCCACATTGATTTTGCTGACACTTCCGATCCGGTTGTAGAAAAGATTAATTTCGACCTTGAGAGTGCAGGATACAGTCTCTGCATCACAGATACCAAGGGCTCACATTCAGACCTCACACCTGACTATGCCGCAATTCCTGCCGAAATGAAATCAGTAGCTGCATGCTTTGGCAAAGAGGTTCTTCACGAAGTTGATGAGGATACCGTTATTGCCAATGTTTCCCAGATTCGGGAAAAATGCGGAGACCGTGCATTCCTTCGTGCAATCCATTTCTACGAGGAGAACAAGCGCGTAAAAAAGGAAGTTGAGGCATTAAACAATAATGATATTGAAGCATTTTTGTCTACTGTCAGTGCATCAGGCAGTTCATCATACAAATATCTTCAGAATGTGTACACCAATCATCAGATTGACAAACAGAATATGTCTATTGCCCTTATGATAAGCGAGATGACATTGGGAGCAAACGGTGTTGCAAGAGTACACGGAGGTGGATTTGCCGGAACAATTCAGGCATTTGTGAAAAATGATGCTGTTGCAGATTACAAGGCAACTATGAATAAGATCTTCGGTGAAGATTCTTGCAATGTTTTAAAGATAAGAAAGTACGGCGGAACCAAAGTTATGTAAACTTTTTTACCCTACAAACAATATAAATATAACAAGGAGAGCACACCATGAATATTAACAATCTCATTACAGAATTAGTTAATTACGGAATCGACAAGGGATTAATTGACAATGCAGATACGGTATATACTACTAATCGTCTGCTGGAACTGTTTCAATTAAATTCATACACCTATGAAAAAGTAGAAGGACATCGCGAGATTCACCTGATATTGAATGATATGTTAGACTATGCAATAGACAAAGGTTTTCTGGAGGATACTATCACCAACCGTGACCTGTTCGACACAAAGATCATGGGGTTACTAACTCCGGCTCCGTCAGTGATAAGAAGCGAATTTCTAAAGCGTTATGAGATTTCTCCACAGGAAGCGACCAATTTCTACTATGATTTCAGTCGTGCAACCAACTATATACGCAATGACCGTATCATCAAGGATGAGAAATGGACCTCTGACACCGAATTCGGTCTTATGGACATTACCATCAACCTCTCAAAACCGGAGAAGGATCCAAGAGATATTGCTAAGGCAGCCCAGGGAATCAGCACAGATAAATCCGATTATCCCGCATGTCTTCTCTGCTATGAAAATGAGGGATATGCTGGTCATTTTTCACATCCTGCAAGACAGAATCACAGAATCATTCCCATAACCCTTGCCGGAGAATCCTACTATTTGCAGTACTCTCCTTATGTATATTACAATGAGCATTGTATTATATTCAATGAAAAACATACTCCCATGAAGATAGACAAAGACTGCTTTGCAAAGCTTCTTGATTTTGTAAGACAATTTCCGCACTATACAGCAGGCTCTAACGCCGATCTTCCTATTGTAGGAGGTTCAATACTCACACACGACCATTTTCAGGGCGGAGGATATGAATTTGCAATGGTGAGAGCTCCTTACGAGACAGAATTCAAATTAAAGGATTATCCTGACATACATGCAGGAATTATTAAATGGCCTCTCTCAACCATCCGATTGCAGTCAAAGAACATCGACGACCTTGTGGAAGCATCATCAACAATTCTTGGACTTTGGAGAGGATACACGGATGAGGAAGCATTTATTTTTGCGGAAACAGACGGCACTCCCCATAGCACCATCACTCCTATTGCAAGAATGCGTGATGGCCTCTATGAGATAGATCTTGTTCTTAGAAATAACATCACCACGGATGAATTTCCGTTAGGTGTATATCACCCACACCAGAAGTATCATCACATTAAACGTGAAAACATCGGTCTTATCGAAGTTATGGGACTTGCCGTGCTTCCGGCAAGGCTCAAGAAAGAAATGGCAGCATTAGAGGATGCAATTCTTTCCGGTAAAGACCTCCGTGCTGACGATCAGCTTGCTCCACATGCCGACTGGGCAGAGGAGTGGATGAAGAAATATGATAATTTGACTGCAGACAATATTCATAAGATTGTTCAGGACGAGATTGCAGATGTATTCTCTCATGTACTGGAAGATGCAGGCGTATATAAGAGAACCGCCGAGGGACGTGCTGCATTTAAGCGTTTCACAGATCTTTTTACGGAATAAAATATTGTTAAGAACAGTCCTGAATATAACTGTTAAAATAAGCGGCAAGTATAGTAAATATGCTTGTCGCTTATTTTATCTTATCCGGTCTGTATAAATGCATGAGTCATCTCTCACCGAGATATTATATCTCATTCCTCAGAATTATATAAATCCTCTCACTCTTTCTTTTCGGTTTTGCGAATGTAAATGCATTATACGCAACCGCCTTTTTAAATCCTGCCCTTATCGCAGCCGTTTTTATATCACCTGCACTAAAAGCTCTCTGTCTGTGCCGTTCTCTTATAACTCTCCCATCCGAATTAAATTTCAGATAATATTTATGGATATGCTCATTCTTGTTGTATTGATTTCTCCATATGTATGAAAAATCTCCCATGTCCTCTTTATACGTTGTCCCATCCAACACATTTTCAAAGAAATACTCTGTCTTAAGGTCAAATATGAATATTCCACCGGGAGCCAGATTATTCTTTACTGCATACATAGTCTTATATATATCATCATCCGTAAGAAGATAGTTCATACTGTCACATATACTTATGATCACATCCTGTTTTTCAGGCAGATTGAGTTCTCTCATATCCTGTTGAATATATTTAATATCTGACGAGTCATGCATTCCTGCAACCTGTAGCATTTCCTTTGACAGATCTATCCCTGTCATGAGAAATCCATCTCTTGCCAGAAGCCTTGTCATTACTCCTGTTCCGCAGCCAAGTTCAGCAATTGAAGCGCAGGGCCATACCTGAATAAAAGCTGCAATATATACTGTTCCCACTCTTCATAAGGGATATTATCCATCATTCTGTCATATACAGTTGCAAAATATTGATATTCGGACATCTTTCTCTCCTTACCTTACTATTGTCTCTTTTTTAGGTGATTGCGAAACTCATTAATATTGTGTATTAGATTGTTACAGATTCCACAAGTAAACGTAAACCACAATTAAACAAATGTCAAGTCTATTGAACCCGTGGACCAAACGGCATATATACATTACAATTTCTTACATTTTGTCGAAATATATAGATTTTTTCATTAAAATCTGCTATTATACAATATATAGTTAATGAATACCTATATATAGTGTCGGCCGTTTACTTCCAATTAAGCAATAAGCCCTCACATTGTTCATTGATTATTATAATATTCTATATAAGCAGAGGTTTATGATGGATACCAATAACAACTCACACGACAATAACAGTAATACTGAAGATCACGATATAGTATCTTTTGAAGATCTTCATGACAATATTGACCAACCCAAAAAATCATCCGGGAAAACATCCCGCAAACCCGGCAGCAGACGTGAAAAGCTCCGCAATCATTTCTTACGTTCCGGCATTGCACTTTCTGTTATTATCATCATGTATCTGACATTTGTATATTCAAATATTCCGTTTATTGAAAAATGGAGAACTATCTATATCGAAACAGCCATGACAACCAATTCACACCAATGGCTTGCCACATGGTTTATACCTGATAAGATCATTGCCGAAGTCATGCAAAAATATAAAGACGGCAAGGCGGCTCAGAAGAATCTTGAAAGCAACTGGGATAATGTTGAGGATATTGTCTGGTCAGAGGAAGATATGGATTTCTTTAATAAATTCTGGGAATTACAAAGTGATTCATTCTATAAATATGTCAAGGAAAATCCTGATCTGACCAAAGATGGATTCAACAATCTTGTAATTGAAGATCTCGATCAGAAGCTTCATTTAAAAACGTCTGAAGGAGATGCTCTTTTGGTTGTTGATATTCCTAATAATCTTCTTATTGTCGGAGTCAGCGGAACCGGTTATCAGGGTAAGCTTGCCATCGTCAAGGAATCCGAGCAGGTATTCATGGCCAAGTCAACCGCCCTTGGTTCATTTGGGCAGGAAATCGATTCTTTCTGCGAGACCAATAATGCTATTTTAGGAATCAATGCAAGCGGTTTTGTCGATCCCAAAGGTGAGGGATCCGGAGCCGAGATCAAAGGCTGCCTTGTGATTGACGGAGTGGATTACGGTTCACATCATGAGGAAGCAGCATGGAAGTATTTTGGTGTCAAAGAAAAAGATGAACGTATGTATATCTCGGCATACACCCCCGGAATGCAGGAGGACTACAGATGGGCCATGGAATTCTATCCAAGTCTGATAATCGACGGACAAAGTGTTGTTGACGGAACCTACGGTATGGGAATCCAGCCGCGTTCAACCATCGGTCAGACCAAGGACGGAACAATGCTGTTATTGGTCGTTGACGGTCGTCAGACACACAGTCTTGGATGTACCGTAGCTGACTGTTCCGATATAATGCTTCGCTACAAAGCATATCAGGGAATGAATCTTGATGGCGGAAGTTCAAGTGTAATGTTTTATAAGGGTAATTTCATAACATCATCCTCCTCCGTCACCGGCAGAGGACGTTATATGCCTAATGCAATATTGGTGAAAGCCGCATCCGATACTACATTTAAAAATAAAACCGATCAGTCCTCTGATAATTCTTCAGATAACGAGAATATTATTAAAGCACAGCCGGCTAATTAATACATATTTAAAAAATTAAAGTACACTATATTATTAATCGATACCAAAGGAGAAATTATGTGGACAGCAGATAACTGGAAAGACTATGAAGTAATCGACACCTCATGCGGAGAGAAACTCGAACGCTGGGGAAAATACATACTATTACGCCCAGACCCGCAGGTGCTGTGGAATACTCCCAAAAAACATCCTGACTGGAAGAACTTAAATGCTCATTATCACAGAAGTGCCAAGGGTGGTGGAAGCTGGGAATTCTTTGACCTGCCTGAACAGTGGGCTATCCATTACAAAAAGCTTACCTTTCATCTGAAGCCCTTCAGTTTCAAGCATACAGGGCTTTTTCCCGAACAGGCTGCCAACTGGGATTGGTTCTCTGAACTGATAGCAAATGCAGGCAGACCTGTCAAGGTTCTAAATCTATTTGCATATACAGGCGGTGCAACCTGCGCTGCCGCAGCATCAGGTGCATCAGTCACCCATGTTGATGCTTCCAAAGGAATGGTAACCTGGGCAAAGGAAAATGCCACAGCATCCGGACTTTCTGAAGCACCTATACGCTGGATAGTTGACGATTGTGTGAAATTTGTTGAACGAGAAATCAGACGCGGCAACCATTATGACGGAATAATCATGGATCCACCCTCCTATGGTAGAGGACCCAAGGGTGAGATATGGAAGATTGAAGAAAAGATTCATCCATTTATCAGTCTTTGTTCGCAGTTATTAAGTGATGACCCTCTCTTCTTCTTAGTCAACTCTTATACTACAGGTCTTGCTCCTGCTGTACTAACATACATGATTTCAACTGAGGTGGTCGCAAATCACGGCGGAAAGGTTGTGTCAGACGAGGTCGGACTTCCTGTATCTTCTAACGGACTTATTCTTCCCTGCGGTGCAGCGGGAAGATGGCAGATTTAGAACCTAACTGTAATGCATCTCAGAAACGGCTATATACTATCAATTCGTCACAATTCATACATACAACAAAAAATTCACTTGATATATTTGTAAAATTATTATAAAATAACTTTATTATTATACTTATTTTCAGTTAAACTTAATAATACATTAAGTCATGAATATTATGCGAGGTGAACAATATGTTGGAATATCAAAGTGATGAATGGGGTTACAGAACACTGCCCAATAAGATGTATGAGCTTGTAAAGAATTCCGGAGATATGCACAAGACCGGAACAGGTTATTTTACTGATGCAGAAAGTGAAATGATCACAATCCTTGAATATCTTAACCACGGTGTTAAAACTAATATTACCGAGTCTATGATCGAACAAATCGAGAACGCCATCAAGGAATCTCTTAATAAAACACTGGCACACGATACTGATTATGCATACAGTGAAAAGAATACTACCATAACCTTGCAGACATTGCTAAATGATCTTATTGAATATGCAAAGATAGATGTATGTGTTATACGATTCGATAATGAAGATTATATGTTGCAGATAAAAACCCCGGACAGAGTCGATAAACACATCCATTACCGCACCACTCTTCAGGAGTGTCGGGAATATGCATGGAGCCGTGGATTCCGTGTAAAATATTCAAAAACATCTGTGGATCAGAGTGATATAGTAGAGATTTGGATATAAAAAGTTTCAATATTCAAGTTTCTGCTAAGTTAACTTACCGATATATAGCAAATCAGATTAAAAAAGAAAACCTCTTATCATCGTTATTGCTGATAAGAGGTTTTTCATCTGTAACAATCAATAATAATCAAATCATACACGTTTCGAGGTGTATCTACCTGTTGTTTTTTCATCTTCATAAATCAATAATAATCATACCTCACAACCTCACAGTTCTTCACCCCGAAAGACGAGAACTGCTCACTGTCCATATCACGAAAATACGATTCAACAATTCTGGCAATTCCATTGTGAGCCACAAGAATATAAGTCTTCTCCTCAGACTCCTCCTTGATATCATCTAACAAATTATATATCCTCTGAGCGAGATGCAACATGGATTCCCCGCCTCCATAGCGGCTGGCACATTGCTTCTTCGCCTCATGAAATTCCGCACCGTTTCTTGCAGTCGATTCATATTTTCCAAAATTCTGCTCTATAAGCCTCGGCTCAATCCTCATTGGAATTCCGGTTATCTCAGAAATATGCTTTGCAGTATCCGCCGCTCTCATAAGAGGTGATGACAATATCTCATCTGCATCAATTCCCATCTCAAGTATCTTCTTACCGGTATCGATTGCCTGCTGATGTCCAAGTTCAGTTAACTCTATATCTGTTGCTCCGCATATCTTATTCTCCACATTCCACACAGTCTGTCCGTGCCTCACAAAGTAAAAATGTCCCATATTATTCTTTATCCTCTCTTCCGTTTTTTTCAAGTCAAGTTCTCCGCAAAGGTTATTCGATTTGAAAAATCATATAGCGTATCGTTATAATAGGGATTATAATTCCATATACTCCAAAAAACAAGTCCTTCTAAAAGAGGAGTAAACTGATATAATTACATATTATCTATATATTTTTCTATCGTTCCCTGGTCTATCACCTGTTTCCCCAATAGAGTTATCGCCTGCTTAGGGCACTGATTGATACAACGATAACACATCGTACATTTATCCTGTGATTTCACAACACTTCCCTGCATATACAGGTTGTGCATCGGGCACTGCCGGACACAGAGCCCGCAGCTGGTACATTTTTCTATGTCAATCTTCAATTTATCCGTATAATGCTTTGTCTTATTGTAAAAATACAGTCTCTGTCCGAATAATCCCGCCATATGATACAGGAAACCGATTCCCTCTTGTGGCGGTTCTCCTTT
>CAJOLO010000135.1 GCA_905235345.1 uncultured Lachnospiraceae bacterium | reverse complement strand
TTTTAACAATTAGGAGGTAACTATTATGGCATTTACTATTGGAGACAGCTGCATTTCTTGTGGTTCTTGTGCAGGAGGATGTCCTGTTGGTGCAATTTCAGAAGGAGATGGCAAGTTCGAGATAGATCCTGATGCTTGCATCTCATGTGGAGCTTGTGCAGGTGCTTGTCCTGTTGGTGCAATTTCCGAGGAATAATCCATCACATATGTAATTTTATCGAAACAAGAGGGAAAGATATAATATCTTTCCCTCTTTTCATCTGCACATTTCTGCAATCTGCCTGCCGGAGGCTTTTATCTCAGTATTAAATTGAAATTCCTCGAGATATTTTTGTTTCTATACTCACCACTTATAGAAGCAGGAATCTTTTCAAGCAAGCGAGATAAATCCGCACTATTATGATTGGTCGAAACCGGTCTTCAATCAATTATGCAAACAATACTTAACACAGTCAGCTATTACTCTTACAATCATCTGACATAACTTATAAATACATTACCGCTCTCCATTACCTTCTTCTCAAACTCTTCACGTTCTTCAACCAAATCTGTTTCTTCCAATGGATTTATATATCTTATCTTCTGTCCATTGTAGCTTGTTACAAGAACATACGTACCATCTGAAAATCTGGTTATAACAGGAGCATCCTTACACAGATAATATAATCCGTTTTCAAAATCACATCCGGTAATATCAGTCCCTTGCCGGCCAACATATTTAAGTATAATATCTTCTACCGTCATATCCGATTCCAGATCCTCCTTCATGGCAGCATACTCAGGATTTTTCTCCTCATAGACCGCCATCATATATATACATGCAGCAAGAGTTTCCTCAATATCGTCCACCTGAAACAGCCTGATCTTATCGGCAACTGTATGATAATCTTTTACCGCAATCTTTCTCCACAGAATAATCCCATTGTCATCCGTTACTACACCTGCATTCTCATAGGCCACCCTCACTGCTTCATTTAAGCTTAGGAAGTCCGTCATATAGTGTCCCTGACTAAATACATAATATTTTGGATTAATATGATCAAAAGTCAGTTTGACCGTAACATCCGTTTCCAACACTGCTTCCTTGGTGATCAGCAGTTTGGGCACTTCGACAATATACATATAATCCGGAAATTTCAAAAACAATTGATTATATACTTCATCAGAATATTTATATTCTACTGACACCTCATCGGGATTCGGGTCCTCCTTGTAAGTAATAAAATCCGCTGTTGCCTCCTCAAAATCATTACCAACCTTTTTAGCCCGCTCCAAATATATAACTTCTCCCTCTGCTCTCGCATTTAGGACAAATAAACCTGACTCGGTATAAGTCTTAATTATTTTATTATTATCATCTATAAGATCAATGGACGATATAGGGCAAACCACCGTCTTATCTAATGCAACCGTAATATCTTCTTCTTTGATTCTTCCAAGCACCAGATCCTCCTGAACAAATCCAATAGCCCTCAACCTAACTCTGTCAGACGCCGTTATCTCTCTACTGTCCCCATTTTCCAAATTAAGCACAGTAATCTTACTGCAATCCTGTATATTCAGGGCATCCGGATAGCCAATCAGATGATTGTCGGAAGATACTGCAAGATTTTCATTTAACACATCCTCGATAAAAATCTCCGACGAAAGCTCATTTGTATCAATCTTCATAACGCAGTCATGATCGAAATAGAAAAACTCACCATTCTTATTAAGATACATAAGCGTTTCCATATCCTCTTTAAGAATATTATATGGTTTATCATTCTCAATGAACAACAACTCATCCAACCTGCTCTTATCTGCCACATAGCGATATACTGCAATTCCGACCTTGCCCTCATACTTTCCGCTGTTCATATATCCGTATACCGCAAATGATATATCACCGTTATCATCCATTCCGAGAATTCGTATATTATTCTCATCATAAGAAGCACGCGGATCGGTATAATTGGTGCTCTGACAGAACCCAAACACATTGGAGATAGAACCCTTATCATAATCATAGTACCAAAGTTGTCTTGTCTGGACAAATGCTGCCTTATGCTGACCTGAACTTACAACATATTGCAGATTATTTTGATCCAATATTCCAAGCTTGAAGGAATTAGTGGTTGTGTTTATATTATCAATTGTAAAAAACTCCTCCTGCTCGCGGTTGTAATCGAGCAGATACACATTCTTTTCATCCACATATCTGACACGGTAATCCTCCGTCACGAAAAAGTTCTCCGTTGTCTTATTCTTCGTAGCAGATATCAGATATTTCAATTGAATTATCGCATAGCTGTCATCAATCTCCTTGATGCTGGCAACAGGCTTGGTTATTCTTGACGGATTAAGATCTGCAAAAGTTATGGTCTCAAAGCTGGAGTGTATGTTGACATGTGACAGATAATCATTATTCCCCTCTTCATTAGGCTCTATGCTTTTAGAGATAACTTTCTCCGCCTCCTGCTTGTCGAAAATAGCATTATTGAAATTCTCAACAAACTGCAGAAGTTTATCCGTGTGAAAATCATTCTCCACCACAACCCTTGTATAATATCTTACTACAGCATCTTCATCATCCTTTAATGCTTTGATTACAATAACATATTCCGACAGTTCGGTGAGCTTAGTACGAAAGGCTATCTGAAGTTTATCGTAGCCCTCTTCATATTTGACATCCGTAATTGTATCATTTTCAATAAGATCACCCTGGTACTGACTTCTTAATTCGTACTCATACCCGCTAAATATATCGTCTCCACGATCAACCCATATTTCCAGAGTCTGTCCATAATCCATCGGCGTTATTGTATCTCGAAAATACATTGTATCCACTTTTCCTGTGTACCCATGAAGCATATTAATAAATTGATCCTCATAACGCACATACATCACAGGAATTGATGACTGCTCCATCTCTGTTGTCACTTCATCAACTCCTGCATTACTCATTTTATTAACAATAAAAATAGTGCCTGTAAAAATAAATAAAAGCACAAGTATTCTTGACAGTAATCTTCCGTCCATCTATATAATCTCCTGATATACAGTTAGTAATCTTCTTGTTAAATTTGTCTGAATGTTATCTACCCCCTGCCTAAAACAAGCGGGTATTCCGGCTTCATCGACCTTGTTATCTACTATCGAAAATGCTTCAAGACCATCTCATGCATTCCTGCCCGGTAGTACACTTAAATGCTGCCGGCATCTGCAAAACCTGTCATGTCTTCTTCGTCTTAAATATATGGTATTACATACCATGATTCTTATTATATCAAATACATAACCTTCATTATCTTCATTAATGTCATATACCGATGATAATCTTTTGCCATAATGTGTTGATTCCTCTATCATCTGCGATGTACCTTCTGTCAGACTTTCATAATCCATAGTCTGCCACATACTTCCCTGCTGTTCTTCTTTATTCATAATCTGCAGGTTGTCTTCAGACAGCTCGTCTTTCACAAACATATGGTTGTTCTCAGTCCACGCGGCATTTTCCATATCATCAGCCATCATATAATATATATCCTCAGCCATGGCATATACCGTGACATCATCCGGATACTCATTATATATCGGACTGCCTTCATACTCATATCTGTCAATGTACTCTTCCACATATACAGAAATCCGTTTTATCCATGCAGGATATAGTCTTTTAATATTCTCAATATCCTTTAAACAAACTTCTTCCTCTTGTAAAAAATCCGGATTCTCAGGAAACATAGAATCCAGATCGTAATGTAGTCCCTGCATATTCATAGGATGCTCCTTATGCACTTTACTCATACATATATAATATGCAGAAAAATACATATATGTTATAAAAAACAAATATTTGCCGGGAAATACTCTCAATGATGAAACCTTATCTCAAGTATTTCCGGGCAAATTACCTTGACAGAACAACAACATAGTATAATCATTCGTCACCAAATGAAATTCCAAGTGCCCTTGCATTCTGAACTATACTGTCATCCGGTGAAACATATTTCAGTTTTCCTGCCGAGTCAGCCAAAGGAATATCTGTAACATCATTATCCTTTAATACAACAAGGCGGCCATATTTCTCATCTTTGATAAGTCCTGCCGCATAAGCACCAAAACGTGACGAAAGTACCCGGTCATAAGCATCCGGTCCGCCACCTCTTTGAGTATGTCCGGGAACCGTAACTCTAACCTCACATCCACAGGTATCCTTAATCTGATCTGCAATCTCATACGCAACAGATGGATATGGACGATTAGCAATCTTTTCTTTTCTCTTCTTCTTGGGAAGCGCTGCATCCTCTTTGGAAATAGCACCTTCAGCCACTGCAATGATAGAAAAACCTTTACCCTGCTCACTTCTCTTATCAAGTGCTTTGCATACGCTCTTGATATCATAAGGAATCTCGGGAAGGAGGATTACATCTGCACCTCCTGCAATACCTGCATGTAAAGTAATATGTCCAACCTTATGTCCCATAATCTCTACGATAAACACACGATTATGTGAGGCTGCAGTCGTATGTATGCAGTCAATTGCCGCTGTTGCGATATCAACCGCCGACTGGAATCCAAAGGTCATGTCAGTACCCCAAAGATCATTGTCAATTGTCTTCGGAAGACCTATAACATTTAACCCCTCTTCACTTAAAAGGTTGGCCGTCTTCTGTGAACCATTTCCCCCAAGCACAACAAGACAATCAAGCTTTAATTTCTTATAGGTCTCCTTCATTGCCTTAACTTTATCAATCCCATCATCAGTAGGCACACCCATAAGTTTAAATGGTTGGCGAGAGCTCCCAAGAATAGTACCACCCTTTGTAAGAATACCGGAGAAGTCTTCAGCCTTTAACAGCTTATAATTATTGCGGATAAGACCTTTATAACCCTCTAAGAATCCGTAAATCTCCACATCTTTATAAGTATTGCAAAGTCCCTTAACAACACCTCTCATAGTAGCATTTAATGCCTGACAGTCCCCACCAACAGTCCCCACCACTTGTTAACATTCCAATTCTCTTCATGTAAAATACCTCCCTTTCTTCTTCATATCATGTGCTTAAATTGCTGTTTAGTTAAGTTTTGTGAGTGGCTTACGACGGACACAATAGTTTCTGGAATATGCGACGTTTTGTATTCCTACTGTACGGAAATAAGAGTTTCTAAGTATCCCGGATAAGTTCTCTTACCATACGCGGCACAGTGTGAAGTCGACATCCTGTCTCCCTCACACCTGCCGGACGTCCTTGTCCGGCATCCGCTGGAAATATAGCGGGATACTAAAAACTCTAATTTCCTCCCAGATGTCATACAAAACGCCGCATATTCCCAAAACTCTTGCTGTCTGTGGATGCCACTATAATAAATACAATATAATTACCGGTTTCGTCGAACCATATATTAATAAAGCAATGGTCGTAAATATTTTTCGCATAAATGGCAAACTGACAGTTTATTATCTTCAACGAACAGCCGGCATGCGGATATAAGGGCTCAGTCCTATGGCATTTTAGTAAGGGATTAGAGCTTCTTAGTGTCCTGTAAGTATCATAGCGATGCGAGCCACGGATGGCGAGCAAGGCCAGATTGAGACAGGATGTCGAATGGAAGCCGGTCGCGGACTGTATAGAAGCCTTGGCGGGACACTTAGAAGTCTCAATCCCGTCTAAACAGCCATAGGACTGAGCCCTTATATCCACATGCCGGCGTCCGTCAAAAACTAAAGTAACTAATTGGTAATTAAATTACATATCCACTCTGCCCTCTAAAGCCCGCATAAGTGTTACCTCATCAATGTATTCAAGATCACCTCCTACCGGAATACCGGATGCAATTCTCGTAACTTTGATACCTGTC
>CAJOLO010000134.1 GCA_905235345.1 uncultured Lachnospiraceae bacterium | reverse complement strand
AGCATACATATACACTGACGTCAAAATGTTATTTTTAATTTTTCAATTTTATTTGATTATTGCCATTATTTGTTGTATTATAAATTGAGTTTGTATACACTGGAAAGGATTTGAACAAATCTATGTCAAAGGAAAATAAAAAACAAAACAATAAGAATAATAACAATCAAAACGATAAGAATATTAAAGACAGTACACTAAACACTAAACAGAACAAAAAAAATAAAAAGAAAATGAAAAAGAACGAAAAAACGACATCTCAAAATAATGTTGAAAATTACGAATCAGAAAGAACCTTACCTGCAAGGGATATGTTAAAAACCATCCTTATGATTCTTTTCGTAATTGCAATCGCCTGTCTTCTTCTTGGATTTATTACACTTGTGGCTAATTCTGTTGGTGGTGGCTCGTCAAAGAAAAAAGATAAGAAAACAACCGAAACAACACAGGAAAGCTTTTTTAAAGACGAAGATACTTCTAATAGCAATACTAATAACTCAACTGCCACAACAGATTCCAATCAGAAAAACCTGGAAGAAAGCATTGAAGATATCACCAAGAAAGTAAAAGAAGACAACACTAAATCCGATAAGAAAAAGAAAAAATCAGATGATGATAATGTTACTACCACCGAAGCCCCTGTTACCGAGGCTCCTGTTACCGAAGTTCCCGTTACTGAGGCTCCCGTTACTGAAGCTCCTGTTACTGAAGCACCCGTTACCGAGGCTCCCGTTACCGAGGCACCCGTTACCGAGGCTCCTGTTACCGAACCCACTATAACAGAACCATCTGCAGAAACTCAGATTGACGCAACTCCGGAACAATGAACTTTTTATAATGTTCAATTACTCTAACTAAAAGCCAATGCACTGATGTATATATGAGGTATATAATGACTAATAAATACGAAAAATACACAGATGAAAATATTATAGAATTAATCCGCTCCGGCGATCAGGAGGCTACTGAATACCTTGTTAAGAAATACTATCCTCTTGTTATCAAATCTACCAGAACACTGTATCTTATCGGTGCAGACGAGGATGATCTTACCCAGGAGGGACTCATCGGTCTTTTCAAAGCAATACAAAGCTATTCCTCTGATAATACTGCTTCATTTTTTTCATTTGCACAACTATGTATTAAACGTCAGATATATTCTGCGATCAAAGCATCTAACCGCGAGAAGCATAGTCCTTTAAACAGCTACATTTCATTTTACAGCACAATAAATCAGACGGACGCCCCACTCATAGAAAATCTTGAAGCAGGAAGAGATGCAGACCCTGAACATGTAATATTAAGCCGGGAAAACTCTTCTACAGTTACCGAACTACTGTCCTCTCAACTTAGCAAGATGGAGCAGACCATACTTCCGCTCTACCTTGACGGAATGTCATACAAAAAGATAGCCGAAAAACTTGGGAAGTCAGAGAAATCAATTGATAATGCCATATCAAGAATACGTTATAAGGCTAGGAAGCTATATCCTTCCCTGGCAGAGCATTAATAAACAGAATGTCACAAACCCCATAAAATATATCTGGATAAAAAGCAAAAAGTCAAAAAAAGACAAAAGATAAAATTTTCTCTTTACAAACGAATGATATTCTGATATTATAGACAAGTCGCAAAGACAAGCTGGCGTGGCACAGTCGGTAGCGCACCTCATTGGTAGTGAGGAGGTCACGGGTTCGATTCCCGTCGCTAGCTTTCAAGAAAACGTAATAGAATCAAGGCTTTCGAGAGTTGTTACCGGATTGGTTCAGCTCTCATTTTTTGTATTTGATGTCACCCCACCTACACATAGTTTAGAGGTGGGGAACATCTTCGTCTGAGATATAAAGTTACATCATCCCTGAATTCTCTGTCTCACAATCTCATAAGCAAGAACTCCGGCCGCTACCGAGGCATTGAGCGAATCAATATCTCCCTTCATCGGAATTGAAGCAATATAGTCGCATTTCTCCTTGACAAGACGACTTACTCCACTTCCTTCATTGCCGATAACAAGTCCTATCGGACCTGTCAGGTTATGACGATACATTACCTCTCCGTCCATATCGGCACACACAAACCATATTCCTTCTTTCTTAAGATCCTCTATCGTCTTGGCAATATTGGTTACCTTCGCTACCGGCGTGTAATTTATCGCGCCGGCGGATGCTTTTACAACTGTTGCCGTAAGTCCTGCAGCACGACGTTTGGGAATTATCACCCCATGTGCACCACATAGATTGGCGGTACGAATTATTGCACCAAGATTATGCGGATCCTCTATCTCGTCTAATACAAAAATAAATGGAGCCTCATCTTTATCTCTTGCCACTTGCAATATATCAGAAACTTCAGCATACTCATAAGCTGCCGCCTGGGCTATAACTCCCTGATGCTTTCCCGTCTCTGACATCTGATCCAATCGTTCCTTTGTCACATAATTGACAATTGTGTCCTGCTTTCTTGCCAATCCCTTTATAGTATTAACTGCACCATCATGACACCCGTCTAAAACATAAAGCTTATCTATTGTCTTTCCTGAGCGAAATGCTTCTGTAACCGCATTTCTACCCTCAATCGTGTACTCTTCATAGCCCATATAACTACCACCTTTTACTTGTTCAATGTCTCAATCTCCGGAACCATCCTCTTCATAATCCATTTTATTCAAGGAATTGTTCTTATCATTATTCTTAAGATTATCAATTGTATTCGATTCGTTATCCATATTCAACGAATTATCCCGATCATTAACAGTGGTACTTTCATTCACACCACTGTTAGTATCAAAAGTATTATCCTCCAATACATCAAGCGCCATCTTCACAACATCTGTCAGGCGTTCAAAATCTTCCTTGAGATACAGATATCCAAGAACTGCCTCAAATGCTGTTGCGTTACGGTAATCTGTCATCGAAGAATTCTTTGCTTTAGTGTTAAAATTGGCATTTCTGCCTCTTTTATAAATCGCATGCTCCTCCTCGGTCAGTCTGTCCTTAATTGCACGCATCATCTTCGCCTGTGACGAAGCACATACGATTTTTGTGACATCGTTATGATATTTATTTACCTGACGGTTAGAACGGCTTACCTCCATGGTCCTTATCATAACATCAAAAATACTGTCGCCAATATAAGCAAGTGCCAATGGCGAATAATCAGAAGGTCTTCCATGTTCAACTTGAAAGGTCTTCTTGAAATATTCATAGGATTCATTCATTATCTTTCCCTCATATATAAACTATTCTTAAGCTCTCTTCCACTTAACACCTTCTCTGGTGTCCTCCAATATGATACCTTCTGCAGCAAGCTGGTCTCTTATCTCATCTGCCCTTGCAAAATCTTTCGCCTTTCTTGCAGCCTGACGTTCTTCAATAAGAGCTTCAATCTCAGAATCCAACTTCTCCTTTTTGACTTCAGTAATGATACCAAGAACATCACATAATTTTCTTATCAATCCAAGTCCGGCCTCAGCAAGACTCTTTGCACTATCTGATGAAATGTTGGAGTTAGTATATTTTACAAGCTCAAATATAGCAGATATAGCATCAGCTGTATTGAGATCATCCTCCATAGCCTCATCAAATTTATTCTGAAACTCATCAAGACCGTTAAGTATCTTCTTCTCGTCCTCAGTAAGTTCTCTGTCTATGGCAGATTGTAATACATCCTCCAACCTATTGACTGCAGTCAATATTCTTTCAAGTGATGCTTTTGCTGATTCAACAAGCTGATCTGAAAAATTAAGAGGACTTCTGTAATGTGCGCTAAGTATAAAGAATCTTATAACCTGCAGCGGATACTTTTCCCCAATATCTCTTATGGTAAAGAAATTACCAAGAGACTTAGACATCTTCTCTCCGTCAATCTTTACAAATCCATTATGCATCCAATATCTTGCAAACTCCACATCATTGGCCGCCTCTGACTGCGCTATCTCATTTTCATGATGAGGGAATATAAGATCCTCTCCACCTGCGTGTATATCAATGATATCTCCTATGTATTTCTTACTCATTACAGAGCATTCAAGATGCCAGCCCGGTCTGCCGTCACCCCACGGAGAAGGCCATGAAGGTTCACCCTCTTTCTTAGGCTTCCAGAGAACGAAATCAAGAAAATCCTCCTTCTCATCCTCTCCGGATACCTTAAGGGCATGCTTCTCATCCCTGTGTCCTGCCTCAAGTTCGTCAATATTCTTCTTGGAAAGCTTACCATATTCCGGGAAACTCCTTGTACGGAAATACACAGTGCCATTCACTTCATAAGCATGGCCTTTCTCAATAAGTACCTTAATCATCTCTATCATATCGGGAATCTCTTCCGTAGCCTTAGGATGCGTATTCGCCTCCATAACATTTAAGTCTTTCATATCCTTTTTGGCTTCTGCGATAAAGCGCTCGGAAATCTCCTTTGATGGTACACCTTCTTCAAGAGCACGCTTGATTATCTTGTCATCCACATCCGTGAAATTAGAAACATAATTCACATCATAACCCTTGTAAATAAGATATCTTCTAAGTGTGTCAAACACTATCATCGGACGTGCATTACCAATATGGATATAGTCATATACGGTAGGTCCGCATACATATATTCCAACCTTGCCCTCATTGATTGGAACAAATTCCTGTTTTGTTCTTGTTAAAGTGTTGTAGATTTTCATAAACTGTTTTCCTCCGAAT
>CAJOLO010000133.1 GCA_905235345.1 uncultured Lachnospiraceae bacterium | reverse complement strand
AATCCTGTAAAAGCGGGGATATGCCAGAACGTAGAAGATTATCAATATAGCAGTGCAAGGGAATATTTATTGGGTGAAACAGGGATTACAGACCAGAATATTATAAAATCTATATTAGATGATAAAGCCATGCGAGAGTTTATTAGCACAGAAAATGATGATGTATGTTTAGAAATAGAAGAAAATTCAAGACGTCGATGCACTGATGAAACTGCAAAAGAAATAATCATGAGTGAACTGGGTACATTTACACCAATTATTGATAAGAAAAACAGAGAGACACTTAATGAGTCGATATGCCGAATGATAGGAGGGAGAAGGAATATCAATACGGCAGTTAAGTCGCCTTACAGGTATTTCGAAAAAAATAATTGAAAATGCGTTAAAATAGCATTGGAGTGGAAAAGGAGACGGAGAACCGTCCCCTGTCTCCCGGAGTGGAAAAGGAGACGGAGAACCGTCCCCTGTCTCCCGGTAAATTATAAAGAACTGTGTTATACTATTGAATGTTTTTGTAAAAATGGTATACTGTGTCTGATACATAAGCTTTAATACCGGCATGATATTTGTGTCGAATGGCATTATAATAATCAAGGTGATAATATTCGAGGGAGGTAGGCATGGAATTACAACAATTACAATATTTTCTTGTGGCAGCACAGTATGGGCACATAACTAAGGCGGCCAACTCGTTAAAGATAGCACAGCCTGCCCTTTCACAGTCTATTAAACGTCTGGAATCGGAATTGGATGTTAAGCTTTTTGAAAGAAAGAAGGGCGGTATTACTCTTACGAAAGCAGGAGAGATACTTGTAGAAGAGGTAAGACCGGTTATGAAAACTCTTGATAATCTTCCAAGAAAATTATCAGAGGTGGATAAGAAACAGAAACAGACAATACATCTTAACGTGCTGGCGGCCTCAATTCTTGTGACGAACTGTATTATTTCATATAAAGCAAAGCATCCGGAAATGAACTTTGAATTTGAACAGAGTCCGTTGGCCGAGGATTATGATCTGTGTATTACAGCTTCACTTCCCAAAAATAATGGGATGTCAGACCAGATTACATTGGAGGAAAAGTTCTTTCTTGCAGTGCCGGCGTCTTCGAAATATGCGAAATACTCTGAGATAGAATTATCAGAGGTTGCGGATGAGGGCTTTATTATGATGGCAGACACCAGACCGATACGTAATATATGCGATCAGTTTTGCATGGAGGCCGGCTTCACACCTGATATAGTGTTTGAAAGTATGAATTTCGAATCTGTGAGAAGTCTTATAAGTGCGGGTCTTGGTGTGGGATTTTGGCCGGAATATTCATGGGAGAGTGCAGAACCATCCAAAAATGTAGTTCTCTTGCCGATCAAAGGACAAGAGTGTAAACGTGATATAGTGATTGCTTATGGGCAGCAGGCAGCAGGTAATAGTAATGTCAGGAATTTTTATGAATTTTTTATTGATTTTGCTATGGAATGCAGAGACAGACATAATAGAAGCAGAGGATTTTGAACATGAGTTTTTCGTGGGACAATGAATGGAGATTACAGAATTTAAAAGAGGAATCATTTCTTACAAAGCATATCATGGATAAGACTCCTAAGTGGGTCAGGTTTGTAAGAAGAAAGGTGCCGGCATCGCTTAACAGGACATTGGAGTCTGCATTTAGCAAGGCATTTAATATGGTCTTTCAAAAAGGAACCGGAATAATTGAAAAGACATATAAGAAGGATGCACAAAGTCATACTTATAAGAGCTCATCAAAAAAGCTTAGGCGAGAAGGATTCACTGCAGCGGGAGTGCGTCGCTTTGACAGACAGGCAAAGAATACTATAAGTAAAAATCTTGTGATTTCAACCTTTGAGGGATTGGTGCTTGGCATTGGAGGAATGGGTATTCCCGATATTCCGATATTTGTGTCGGTAATGCTAAAGAGTATATACGAGATTGCCATAAGCTTTGGATTTGATTATACAACTAATGAAGAAAAACTGTTTATTCTTAAGATTATTGATACTGCATTAAAAAGCGGCGATGTGCTGAGAAGGAAGAATGAAGAACTTAATGAGCTTATTGACAGGATGAGTGGCAGCGGGATACAAACCGGCGTAGATGGTGAAGAATCCGGTAGCAATGACAGAATATATGATTCTTATGATAAAGTGAACATGACCTACGATGATGAATATGCAGATGAATTGTCGTATGTCAAGGCACATGGCGAGGAAGAAATCAATAATGACTATGTGACTGAGCTTATGATAACAAGACAGATTCAGAATTCGGCTGAGGCACTTTCAAGAGAATTGTTATATGGAAAGTTTGTGCAGGGAAAGGCGATAATCGGTATTGTCGGTGGTATGAATGACGTAACCTGTTTAAAGAAGATAACAGATTATGCGGTACTAAAGTATAAGCGAAGGTTCTTAATAAAATATGCGGAATAAAATAAATGGCTTTATAATGGGGGATTTATGATCGATTTAACAGAGAATGATAATAACAGTATTTTTTTAATAAATCTTTTAGAGGATATGATCGTTCAGTGTAATGCTGAAACCAGAGAGCATATGTGGTATGTGGGAAGATATGCGGAAATTATAGCTGATAATTATTTAAGATTATATCCGTCGAAGATGACACAACATAAATGTGAACTTATATCTTATGCCGCACGTATTCATGATATTGGCAAGGTGACAATTCAGGATGCTTTACTGCACAAGGAGGGGCGATTGTCAGTTTTTGAATTTGATCTGTATAAAAAGCATACAATAAAGGGTGGACAGATAATAAAGTCTATGTCCACAGGTCAAGACAGGGAACTAGAGAGAATATGTTATAATGTATGCGTGTATCATCATGAGAAATATGATGGAAGTGGATATCCATACGGTATTAAGGATGATAAGATTCCGATAGAAGCTCAGATTGTGGGGCTTGCTGATATATATGATACATTATTGAGATGCAGGAACAGAGAACCTTTTACAATGGAGAGAGTATTTTATATGATACTGAATGATAAATGCGGAGCGATTTCTCCTAATCTGAAGTTCTGTTTTGAAAAGTCTGCATCGGAACTTGAAAATGTCGAGTATGCAAGGAAGGTAGTATAATATATGAATATAGGATTATTTACGGACACGTACTATCCCGAATTAAACGGAGTTGCAAACTCTGTGTATCTGTTGAAAAAAGAGCTGGAGAAACGTGGGCATAATGTATATGTTATCACAACAAAGTCTCCGGGAGCACCATCTTCTGAGAAAGGTGTTTTCCGGGTTCCGTCAAGGGCGGTATCATTTGTTCCGGAAAGAAGATTAGGACTTGTCTATCATCCTAAGATTGCACTTCAGATTCGCAGAATGAAACTGGATATAATTCATACCAATACAGAGTTTGCAATCGGAATGTTTGGGCGTATAATGGCTCATGAATTGTTTATTCCTGTGGTGCACACTTATCACACAATATATGAGGATTATGCCCATTATATCAAACAGTACATTTCCAGTGAAAAGAGGGCTAAGCTGCTTGCAAAGATGTACAGTAAGTTTAGTGTGAGGGGAGCTGAGGAGCTGATTGTTCCAACGGAAAAAGTTGCAGAGCTTATGCGAAGGTATAAGGTTAGACCTGACATCAATGTGATTCCGACGGGAATTGACCTTTCAAAGTTTCAGACATGGGATAGTGAGGCATATAAGGAAAAACTTAAGAATTCTCTGGGAATTCCCAAGGGAAATAAAGTTATTCTGTATCTTGGAAGAGTGTCCGAGGAGAAGAATATTGATGAGTTAATGATTTATCTTAATGATTATATGAACGGGCATAATAATGTAACATTTCTTGTAGTTGGCGACGGACCTTATAAAGGAGCTTTGGAAAAGAAAGCTAAGGGAATGAAGAATAAAAAGCAGATGATATTTGCCGGTTCTAAGTCATGGGATGAGATTAATCATTACTATCAGATTGGAGATGTATTCGTATCTGCATCCACAAGCGAGACACAGGGACTTACCTATATTGAAGCATTGGCATCAGGTGTACCGATTGTGGCCAGAAAAGACCCCTGCCTTGATGGAGTTCTGTTTAACGGGGAGAACGGATACGAGTTTGAGGATGAGGAATCATTTATTTCAGGCATAGATGCTGTGCTATGGAATGGCGGGCATATTGATTACAAAAAGAAGGCTTTGGAAAGTGTGGAGAAGTTTTCTACAGAGCAGTTTGCGGCTAAGGTTGAGAATATATACTATCATGTGACGAAAAATCATAGAAATATTCTTATACGTATGGCGGATAAAGTTGCAGATAAGATAGGCTACGAGCTTACGGATGCTAAACCGTTAGGCGGAGATATGGCGATGTTGTTGGGCAATTCTGATATGGATGCCAGCAGGATTGTTCTTTCGATGAAAGGTTTAGACAAGCTGACATATTCAGAGGCGACAAGGCTTGTGGATACCGCACTTGAAAACGGAATTAATATGTTTGATCATTCGCCTGCATATGGAGATGGAAGATGTGAAAAGCTGTTCGGTCAGGTGATAACCGAGAATAAGGGAATGAGACAGCGGATGAGGATTCAGACGAAATGTGGATGCTATAACGGATACTATGACTTATCTAAGGCATATATTTTGTCATCGGTTGAGGATAGTTTGAAAAGACTTCAGGTTGATTGTATTGATGTACTGCTGCTTGAAAGACCCGACTATCTTATGGAAGTTGATGACGTTGCAGAAGCAATGTATAATCTTGAGAAAAACGGGAAAGTAAGACAGTTCGGATTATACCATTTTAATGAGGAGCAGATGGAAATTTTACAGTATGCATGTAAGGAGACGTTTCTTATAAACGAACTATCATGTGGAGTTGCGACAGGTGATAGAATAGAAGAAAGTCTCAGATTAGTGGATAAATGCAGATTGTATGGTGTTACGGTTCAGGCAACAGATACACTTCCGGATTCGAATACTTCAACTGAAACCATGAATGTG
>CAJOLO010000132.1 GCA_905235345.1 uncultured Lachnospiraceae bacterium | reverse complement strand
ACTGATAAAAATAAATATATATATTTGGGTGGGATAACTTTTCGGTCATGAAAATTCATCAACTCACCATCCTTTAATTTTATAGTATTAGTTCTGTTAGAAAAAATATAATCTATATAAAAATATGAATTACATAAAATATAATATTGATTATTTACAATAATAAAAGTGTGGCAAATATTTAAATATCAAATAAAATGATAAATAATTATCCCTATTATCAATCCGATTATACTTGCAATATTAATAGTAACAGTAAAACCAAAAGTAAGAGATAATATACCAAGGTCAAGAACCAGCGGTGATGAAAGTCCGAAGGTCTGACCGTAGGCAAGCCAGCTTAGTACACCCACTTTTGCTGCAAGTGTTCCAAGAAATCCTCCTAAAACTATGCCACATAATAATATAATGATTAATACCACATTACTCTTTCTTGATTTACCTGTTGCCGTCATACTTATCTCCTTTTATCATACTTAATTCAAGAAAACTCTGCCCCTTCCTGATGCAAAATGCACGTCAAATTTGCAGGAATATTATATTGTTTTTTCTTACATGAAAAGTATGATATAACGAATAAAAAGCTACAATCCACACCCAAATTACACATTTGACTATAATATCATATTTTTGTAATTTCTGCAAGTATGCAAACTGTAGCATAATATTGTTTGTCAAAATAAAATTTTATAATTTAGTGATTATATCGCAAAGCTTAAATCATTATATTATCAAAGCTTAACCAATCCCTTTTCTACCATTCTTGACAAAGAGCGCATTATTCCGAATCGCGCATGGTCATACGACAAACCTCCTTGAAAATATACGGTGTATGGCTCGTGCATTGGTGCATCGGCCGATAGTTCTATAGATGCTCCGGAGATAAATGCTCCGGCAGCCATGATAACATCGCAATCATATCCTGGCATTGCCCACGGAGTCGGGGTGACATAAGAATCAACCGGAGCAGCATATTGAATACCCTCACAAAAAGCCACGACCTTTTCAGGATCATGGAATGTTATTGCCTGGATTATATCGTGTCGATCCTCTGTTGCATTAGGAGTACATTCGTAGCCAAGACTTTCATATAAATTTGCGGCAAATATTGCTCCCTTTAAAGCACCATTTACTACCTGAGGAGCCTGAAATAACCCTTGAAAGAAATCCTTATTAACACCTAAAGTAGCGCCGACCTCACTTCCAAGTCCCGGAGCAGTAAGTCTGTAATATGCTTTATTCACGCACTCCGCTGTTCCACAGATATATCCTCCGATTGGCGCAAGACCGCCACCTGGATTCTTTATCAAAGAACCTACAACCATATCTGCACCTACATCCGACGGTTCAATTATATCAACAAACTCACCATAGCAGTTATCTACCATACAGATTATATTGGGATTGATTTCTTTGATAAATGATATCAGTTCACCAATCTGTTTAACCGAAAATGTCGGCCTTGTCAGATATCCTTTTGAGCGCTGTATGGTCATCATTTTTGTTTTTTCAGAAATTGCATTCCTGATAGCATCATAATCAAAACTGCCATCTTCCAATAATTCAACCTGCTTATAAGATACGCCGTATTCAGCAAGTGAGCCTGTGGATTTACGAATCCCTATAATCTCCTCCATTGTATCATAAGGCTTACCGACAGGAGAAATTAACTCATCCCCCGGTCTTAGAATAGATGAAAGTGCCAGATATAGCGCATGGGTTCCACAAGTTATCTGAGGTCTTACCAGCGCTGCTTCAGTATGAAATATATCCGCATACACCTTTTCCAAAGTCTCTCTGCCGATATCATTGTATCCATAACCTGTAGTAGGAGCAAAATGCGCTTCTGAAAGCTTATTCTTCTGCATAGCGGAAAGCACCTTCATCTGATTGTATTCCGTAACTTTGTCTATTTTCTCAAAACGTTCCTTCAAAGAAAGTTCGACATCTTTCGATAATTTCAGAACATTCTCTGAGATGCCCATATTTTCATATATTTCTTTTAATTTTTCGTTCATGATAATCCTCCGTTATATTATTAATTGCTGTTTGTGGTTAGTGTTAAGACGTACGCAATAGAACTGTGAATATGAAGTATTTTGTATTCCTGCTGTACGGAAATAAGAGTTTCTAAGTATCCCGTGTAAGTTTTTTTACCGTACGCGGCACGGTGCAAAGTCGACATCCTGTCTCCATTGCACCTTCCGGACATCCTTGTCCGGCATCCGCTGAGAATATATCGGGATACTAACAAACTCTAATTTCCTCCCAGATGTCATACACAATACTTCATATTAACAGTTTTCTTGCTGTCTGTGGATGTCACTACTATAAATACAATATAGTTTATTGGATTAGACAAAAAGTAAAAAATCGCAAAAAAATTTATTACTTTCAAATATCCGCCTGTCGACGTCCGTCATCAGCAACTAAGTATCATTCTTTCATAAAGCTCCTTAAGCATAAAATCCATCTGCTGCTCAATGGTGCCAAGTTCGTCTTTGTCAACCCATATGACCTCCCGTTCCCTGCGAAACCATGTAAGCTGTCTCTTTGCAAAATGTCTGGTATCACGTTTCAGTATATACACCGCCTCATCAAGACTGCATTTCTTATTAAGATATGGGATGATTTCCTTGTATCCTAACCCCTGCATAGAAACCATATCGGGAGTACATCCATAATCTATCAGTTTTTTTACCTCATCGATAAGACCATCTTTAATCATTACATCAATTCTTTTCTCGATACGATCATATAGCACACTTCTATCCTGATTCAGAACAAAATAGGCATAATTATATGGTGAATCCTTTTCTCTCTGTTCTGCATTATGTTTCGAAATCGGATAACCGTTTTCCATGTAAAACTCCAATGCACGTATTACACGTTTAACATTATTGGGGTGAATTATATCGGCCGATACCGGATCGACTTCCTTTAATCGTTCATGCAGCTTTACGGCACCGTTTTCTTCATAGAATGTGGTTAACTCTTCACGATAGCCGGTACTGTGATCAGAAGAAATCATATCATTTTTATCAAAATTGTTTTGTTTATTATCATCATGATTATCATCAAAATCAATATCATACAGTAACGACTGAATATAAAAACCGGTTCCGCCAACAATAATAGGAATATGACCATTGGAATATATCTTATCCATTGCCTTTTTAGCATACTTTTGAAAAAGATATACGTTGAAATCTTCTGTCGGATCAAGAATATCTATCAAATGATGTGGCACGCCATCCATTTCCACAGGCTTAATCTTTGCTGTTCCAATATCCATGTGCTTATAAACCTGCATGGAATCAGCAGATATAATTTCTCCATTCACAGTTTTAGCTAGTTGAATAGAGATTTCGGTTTTTCCAATTGCCGTAGGACCGGTCAAAACTATAAGTGGTTTTTTACTGTTATTGGCAGTAGTATTCATATCTAATCTCCAATATTTTGCATTAAATATAAGTAAACATAATCAAACAGACAATCTTATAAGAATTCGTCCTCCGAGTTATCCTGAATTCTCTTGAATTTTCGTTCTACTTCTGTCTTGGTCAGAGATATCATTGTTGGTCTTCCGTGAGGACAATTATATGGATTATCAAGTGTCATCATTTCATCCAAAAGCTCATTAGCTTCAGCAAAAGATATCTCGGTATTTCCCTTGATTGCAGCCTTACATGCCATGCCAGACAGCTTCTCTACAAAGAAATCAACGGATAATTTACCACGCTCATCCTTCAATACATTGATAAGCTCATCGAATAATAATTGCGGGTCGATTCCCATAATATCATCAGGAACAGCACGAAGCACAATTGCATCATCTCCAAAATCCTCTATCTCAAATCCGGTCTTTTCAAAGAATTCCAAATGCTCATTTAACAGATTATGCTCGGCACTGTCGATATGTACGACCTTTGGAGGCATTAGTTGTTGTGAAAGTACTGTTTTTTCCGAAGCCATTTTCATAAAATGTTCAAACATAACCTTCTCGTGTGCCGCATGCTGATCCATAATATACAGTTTATTATCAAATTCAATAAGCCAATAGGTCTTAAAAACCTGACCTATAAGACGATGCTTCTTTCTTGCCTCAGGAGATATGAATTCCTCGATAGGCATGGATAATTGTTCAGTATGTGAAAACTCACTTATATTATCATTATTTTTGTCGTGAGCCAAATTATTATCATAACTCTTTGGTTCATTATTATGTGATGAGCTTTGAGAGATAATCTGACTTTGCATTCTTGTTCGTGCATCTATACTATTCGGCTGACTTTGTATGTTCGATTGAACATCACTATTATCCGGTCGGTTTTGTATGTTCGATTGAACATCGTTACCATCCGGTTTATTTTGTATGTTTGATTGAACATCACTACTATCCGGTTTATTTTGTATGTTTGATTGAACATCACTATTATCCGGCCGGTTTTGTATGTTCGATTGAACATCACTATTATCCGGCTGATTTTGTACGCTTAATTTAGCATTATTATTATCCGAATAGTTTTGTGCATCGGATTGTGCATCTAAATTTTCAGGTAAATTTTTAATATCACTATGCCGCCCTGTAATATCTGACAAACCATCTGACTTTGTTGCTTCCTTTTTAATTGCATCCCCATATCGTAATGCTCTCGCTTTATTTTCAAATGGCTCCGGCATGTGAGCTGTCTGGTTCTTCTGACGTTCAACCATTATTGCTTTCTGTTCTTTAGCCGAGCGCAAAGACATATCC
>CAJOLO010000131.1 GCA_905235345.1 uncultured Lachnospiraceae bacterium | reverse complement strand
GAACGGTAGTTATAATAGAAAAAGCAGGCTTAAAATAAAAATATTAGGGTATTCACGCAGTAGTAAATGTATGTTATACTATATAAATGCAGAGAATAATATAGCTTTTTTGCTCTGATTACGATTGGGTATAAGGTAATATTGGTTATGTACACGGAGGTACTTTATGTTTTCAAGGAATGATTTTTATTTAGCCTGCTATTTTGCGGCATTTGTAATAAGCTTTACATGCCTTATGTATACCTTACTTCAGAAGAGAACGGACAAGCTTCAGAATAAGGTTTATATAATAATGCTCATTATTGTTACACTGAATGCTGTTTCGGCTTCAATGACGGTGTTATCGAAGACAGAGTCATTAGCAGGCAGAGTGGTTAACAATATCGGCTATTATACATATTTTCTTTTTCATACGGCATTATGTCCTGCATTTTTCTTCTATGTTGTGTGTGTGACCGGTGCAGGAGTCGGGATTACCGGGTTGAAGCGTTTTCTGTATTCGATAATTTTTGTAGTGACGGAGATTATCGTAATTCTTAACCCATTCTTCCACTGGGTATATTACTATAATTCTAATAATGAATTTACAAGAAACGGGGCAGAGAATATTATATATATTGCCGCTGCCATATATTTTTTATTTGCCATAGTAAGGCTCATGTTTTCGTGGAAGGCAGTTAATAAAAAGAGAAGGTTTGCAATAGTTTACTTTTTCGGAATTGTTTTTACCGGAGTTGTTTTACAATTTATTAATATTAATATTAAGAGTGAATTGTTCTCGGAAGCACTTGCACTTATGGGAGTTATGCTTGCAGTGGAGGCTGAGGATGATCTTGTGGACGTGGATACCGGGTTCTACAATCGTAAGGCTCTTAAGATGGATGTGAACAGCTATCTTGTTAATAAGATAGAGTTTGAGATTATCTGTATTAAGGTTACCAATGCCGATATTATACAGAAAGTTACGGGTTCGGTTAATGTAGATATACTTGCACAGGTTCTTTCGGACTACTTTAAGAAGATAGTGCCCAGGTATTGTATATATCAGACCAATCCGGAGACATTTATAATGACATTGATGGATGAAAGGGCAGATGGCGGAGAGGCGGTTGCAAGAAGAATAAGTGAGCGTTTTGACAAGGCGTGGGATTGCGGCAGAATGGATATTATTTTGAATGCCGTAGTTATGTATTTAAAGGTTCCGGACGAGCTTAATAATACTATGGATCTGTTCTATATGGCAGACAGTGTTGCACCGGGTAACAATGGTGAAAAGATACTTACGGCTAAAGATCTCGAATACATTATAAGACGTGGAGAGATTGAGAATGCCATTACCAGGGGAATTTCAGAGAATTGCTTTGAGGTATATTATCAGCCGACATATCATATGGATGGATTGAGGCTTTATGGGGCGGAGGCACTTATAAGGTTGAATGACAGCATTATGGGCAGGTTATATCCTGATGAGTTTATTCCCGTAGCTGAACAGATGGGAATGATAAATGCGATTGATGAGTTTGTGCTGCAACAAGTGTGTGAGTTCCTGGAAAGCGGTATCCCAAGAAAGTATGGTATGGAATGTATTAATGTAAATCTGTCGGTAATACAGTGTCTACAACCCGATTTTGTAAAGAAGACATGTAAGATTGTGGATGAATATAATATAGAGAAATCGTGGATTGACTTTGAGATTACGGAATCAATTTCAGCAAGTGATTACAAGGCTTTAGGTGCGGTTGTAAAGGATCTTAAGAGTTACGGGTTCAGATTTGCCATGGATGATTACGGAACGGGATATTCCAATATGCAGTCTATCTTTTCTATTGATTTCGATGTGGTTAAGATTGATAAGAGTATTCTCTGGGGAGCACAGGAGACCATGCTTGGTAAGATCATACTTGACAATTCGGTGAGAATGATAGATCAGATGGGCAAACAGATTCTTGTTGAGGGCGTGGAGACTCAGGAACAATTAGATATGCTTAAGGTGCTCTGCGTGGATTACCTTCAGGGGTATTATTTTTCCGAGCCGATATCCAAGGAGGAATTTGTTGAATATCTTAAGAAGCATACGGTATGAATATTAAAGCGATTTACAGCAAAAATGCTAGAGAGAATATAGAAATAGAATGAGAGGTAACAATGAAATGTCACTTATAAAGTGTACAGAGCTTCAGATTGGATATAATGCACCGATATTGAGTCGGGCAATTGATTTTTCGGTAGAAGAGGGTGACTACCTTACCATTGTAGGGGAGAACGGAGCCGGTAAGAGTACGCTGATGAAGACAATACTTCGATTGATTCCGGCGTTGTCAGGAGAGATATCCTATGGTGAAGGTTTTTCGGCCAATGAAATTGGCTATCTGCCTCAACAGACTGTTGTGCAGCGGGATTTTCCGGCATCGGTTAAGGAGGTTGTTCTTTCAGGCTGTCAGAGTCTTGCGGGGATGAGACCATTTTATTCTGCGGAAGAAAAGAATCTTGCAATTGAGAATATCAGGAGGATGGGAATGGAGGAGTATATCAATCATTCTTACAGAAAGCTTTCCGGCGGACAGCAACAGAGAGTTCTTCTGGCAAGGGCATTATGTGCAACAAAGAAGCTTTTGCTGCTTGATGAACCGGTGGCGGGGCTGGATCCGGGAGCCATGATGGATCTATATGAATTGATACATAAACTCAATGATGAAGGAGTTGCCATTATAATGATCTCCCATGATGTGCAGGTTGCATTCAGATATGCAAAACATATCCTTCATGTAGGGGAGGACATGTTTTTCGGAACGGCAGATGAATATATGATAAGTGATATGGGTAAGCGTTTTGCACCTGCGAAGGGTGGTGTGCAGTGATGAGTGAAATCATAGAGACACTGCAGTATTACCTGCAATATCCATTTGTCAGGTACGCCTTGATAGTAGGTGTACTGATCGCACTGTGTTCCTCACTTTTAGGTGTAACACTTGTACTTAAGAGATTTTCGTATATCGGAGACGGACTTTCGCATGTGGCATTTGGTGCACTTGCAATCGCATCAGTGCTTAATGTGGAGAACAGCATGTTCGTTGTAATGCCGATAACAATAGTGTGTGCAGTGTTGCTGCTTAGAACGGGACAGAATGCACAGGTAAAAGGCGATGCGGCAATAGCAATGCTTTCAGTGTCTGCACTTGCAATAGGATATCTTATAATGAATCTGTTTTCGACCTCCACTAACCTGTCAGGGGACGTGTGTACTACGCTTTTTGGCTCCACATCCATTCTGACACTTACTATCGGAGAGGTGAGATTGTGTGTTATATTGTCAATAATCATAGTAGTTATATTTGTGGTTTTTTATAGTTACATTTGATGAAAGCTTTGCAAAGGCGGTGGGAACCAATGTTAATCGTTATAATCTGTTGATAGCAATAACTATTGCGGTCATAATTGTATTGGCAATGAATCTGGTGGGCTCACTGCTTATATCAGCACTGATTATATTCCCTGCATTGTCGTCAATGAAGCTTTTTCAGAGTTTTAAGTCAGTGACAATATTCTCGGCAGTACTTTCGGTGGTGTGTGCACTTTTGGGTATCGTTATAGCTATTCTTGCAGGTACACCGGTAGGTTCGACAATTGTTGCTATTGACGGGGCAGCATTTTTAATATGTAGTGGTATAGGAATATGCAGAGGCGGTAATAAATGATATTGCCGGCAGGAAAGGCCGAGAATGCTAAACAGCAGTCAAGCCGATATAGAATCAGTATTAATTGAAATATTCGTAGACTGTTTCGGAAATGTTCTGGATATTGGTGATGGCTGCACCACAGCCACTGCTCATAACGGTAATAATATAATCTCCTCCGGGAGAGTAAACAATGGCGGCATCGTGTTGGACTTCATCGGTGTCGCCCGTTTTATTGGCGCATATTGTTCCCTCCGGAAGCCCGGCGGGAATCTTGTTGATGTGCTCCTGATTAAACAAAAGCCTGAGGTAAGCTTCTGAGGCGTCCTTGCTTACCAATTGTTTCTTATATATTCTCTCCAATAACAGACCACAGTCCTCTACTGTGGTGTAATTCCTTCCGGGAGAAGATGGAGCGGTATATTTGGTAGGAACTAAGATAGAGGTGATCGTTGTATCTTTATATCCTTCTCTGTCAATGTATTCCTGAATGACTTGCCGGCCGGCAATATGACTGTAGGTTTCTCCGCAGTTCATTACCATGAGATTGAAGGCATCATTGTCACTGACGGAGATCATCTGTTCCATAAGACTGTCAATCTGTGCAGTCTCCTCAAGCTTTCCCTGATCCATAAGCTCATAAGCAGTGGCTGCACAGTATAATTTAATAAGGCTTGCGGAAAAATGTTGAACATTATTGATGGAAAGATATTCATGGTGCCCGAGATCCTTAACATATACGGACCAGGTTCCGCTATAACCGGAGATCATATCCTCCAAGGTATCTTCAAGATCCGAAAGACCTTTTATAGAGCCTGTTATTCCCATAGATTTGTCTATGTTGCCGTCCGCATCAACATATATACCATCGGGAGTAAGGGTACTTGTGAATATATTGCCGGTTGAGTCGACATAGTGTCCGTCGATCCACCGGCTTCTTGCAATCTGCCCATCCTGTTCCATATACTTCAGGGTACCATTAATTTCCTGCCATCCCGTGACTATAGGTGCTTCGGTGGTATTCTCGGTAGTCGGGGATTCCGATGAGGAACCGGAATCGGAAGAGGTTGTCCCGGTATTCTCGTTGCTTGGAAACAATATTGACAGAAACAATATAAGAAGAATTGCAATAAGAGAACCGAGAACAATGATCTTGGTGTTGCCTGCATTATTTATATTAGGATAACGGGTTGAATTAATTTTTTCCTTGACAGAGTCTTCCGTATCTGCTTTTCCGGAATTATTCTCTGAATCCATAATATCATATTGATTGGCATTATTGAGATTGTTATCAATATTGTCAATTATTGTATCATCATCTGCATCGCTTCCGGTTGTTATATTATCGAGAGAGTCTTGTGTGTTTTCTGTGTTCATATATGGTCTCCTTGGTGACATACATAAGTAATGTGTATAGGTACGTTTGAGAATATGGTATTGTATGTTATTAATTGTTCGTATCTAAGAAGATTATACATAATGCAAAAAGTAATGACAAGATAATTATTCAGTTTTTAATGGCAGTCGGGTTAAGTATAATCATATATATTTTTTATTATTTGATATAGGAAACATTTATAACAAAATGGATATTCCTACGATATAAGAGGGTTTATTAGCATTTATTAATAATAAATTATGGTTTGATGAGGTGAACGGAAAATGTGTTAATGTTGATTTTTGATTTATAATATGGTATGTTAATGAGCGGAGAAAATGAAGTTTTTCATTAACTTAATAAGGAGGACAAGATATGAAAAAAAGTATCAAAAGTGTATCAGCAATCGCTCTTTCAACAGCAATTGCAATTTCAACATTTACTTTGGGTGCAGATGTGAACACTGTTGAGGCTGCATCAAAAAAGCAGAATGTTATTACTCAGGCAAACTATAATTCAGGGAGTACAGTTAAGTACACCTACAACAAGAAGGGGCTTGTAACCAAGGCTGTATCTACCAGATCATCTAAGAAGAATCCTTTTGAGGGCTTTGAAGATGAAGAATGGGGAAAAGCTAAAGATGAATCTGTGAAAGTAACTACTACATATAAATATAATAAGAAGAATAAGATTTCATCAAAGACAACTAAGACTGTTACAACAGACACATATTATGAGACTGATAAGACAACAGGACTTACTATCAAGGGAACAGAAGGAAAGGTTACCGAAACAGAAACAGCAGTGACCAAGTATACCTATAATAATAAAGGTCTCGCTACTCAGGCAGTAACTACAACAACAACTACATTGGCAGGTAACACAACAGTAACAAAAAAGACAAATGCTTTGACGGAGAAAAAATCTTCGAAGGTTACAGAGATTAGTGATGGAAGATTTATTGCAGGATATAATGAGTATAATGCAGATGGTACAAGTAATGGTAGTGATGAAAATACCAGTGCTAATGTATATTTTTATGATGGTTCCATAGCTTCTGCAGAATCAACAACCACAACAACTACTACATATGAGGCTAAGGCAGATGGAACTTATACGAAGACGGTCAAGACGGATACAAGTTCAGTAGGATATACTAAAGAACCTGTAGAATTGTATTACGGAGAAGAATATGTTAATGGTGTTAAGACCATTGTTCCACTTACATATAACGAGAAAGGTTTCGAAGGAGAGAAGGACATACAAAGTTGGGAATATAATCCTGAAACAGAAAAGGAAGAGCTCGTAACTAAAAAAGAAAAGTTCACATATAAATATCAGAAGGCTGACGGAACTCCGTTTAATGGTGATGGAGATAGTATTTTTTCAAGAACCGAAAAGGTTAATGTAGTAGCTGATACTTCTGCTACAGAATCAACTTCAAAGACTGTTACTTCAGATGTATCAGACAAAGTTGTTACAACTACCAAATATACATATGACAATAAGAAGCGTGTAAAGAAGGCTGTTTCCACCGCTAATAATACTAAAGAAATATCAGAAAGTACGGCATATTCACAAAACAGCTCAAGCAGTACAAAAAATAGTAAGATAGAGTATACTGACAAAAACAAGTCTGTAGACAATGATATAAAAGTTAGTACAACAACTTATACTTATGACAAAAAAGGTCGTGCAAAAAAGGTCGTTACATCTAACGATGGAGTACAAAATTCTTCATCAACAAAAAATAATACAAATGTTACTGTAAAAGATATTGCAGAAATTTTTAAAGATTATGATTATAATAATATAGAACATAATACATATAGTAAAGTTGTCACATATACTAATTCTGATGGGTCTAAGTATTCGATCAGTACTTCATACAGTCTTAGTGATGTGAATCCTGCTACTCCTGTGGATCAATTCTATCCTACAACAACTTCTATAACTATAGCAGGAGGAACGAAAACAGAAACTACAACAAATAATCCGTATAAAATCACATATTCTACCAGTAAATCTGAAGCAGATGGCAGCATTGATAGTCGTTCTGGTTCTGTAGATGTGACCTTATATGGAAATGGTGGTAGCAAGACGGTAAATACCTATGACGAGAAATATACCAGTTCTGTTGCATCGGCTAATAATAGTAAAACAGTTACAAGAACTGATTATGTTTTTGATAAAAAAAGTATATCACATGGATATGTAAAGACAACAAAGACTACGAGTGCAGACAATTCAATACAGGAGTCCACTAGTGCATTATACATCGACAGACAAAACTATGTTACTAATACAGACGATGCTAAGGTAAAGACTGAAGCTGCAGGAGCAGCTCTTGAAGCAACAGGAATACCATACAATAAGACTGAGACAAAGGCAGTGATTGCTACACCTTCTAAGACAACAACAAACTATGCATATGACAAGAATGGTAATGTTAAATCTGCTAAGGCAAGCGGAACTTCTACAGAAGTGAAAACTGTTAAGGATGAGACATATGGCAATACTATTTATGAGTTTGACGCCAATGGTGAGCTTCAGACTAAAGAGATTGCAGTGACACATAAGTTTACTGACAAGGATGCTATGGAGAATACTGTTAAGAAGGGTACAAAGAATCTTACTAAGGTTTACACGGTTAATACAAGTACCGATGACAGAGCAAAGAGTTCAGGCAGCTTGATTAGACGTGCAACATATACTATTAAGTCAAAGAAGGCATCTGCTTCAAGCGTTGTTAAGAAACAGCAGTGGATTCTTCAGAATGGTAATCTTAATGGAGAGGTTGGCTTAAACTAATAAGCTGGGATTTATATACGAATAGTAAAAAAGAGGTTATTGCACGAAAGTGTGATAACCTCTTTTTTGTGACCGCATTAAAAAATAAACCACCGGATATGCAGGTGTGTCCCAAACAGCTTTAGTTTTAAGTAAAAAACCTCCAGTGCTATAATAAGTGTAGGTTCGCCAACCGCACATAATTAGCAAAGGAGGTATCCATATGGATAAAAATAGTTTAGCACACACAAGATGGGAATGCAAATAT
>CAJOLO010000130.1 GCA_905235345.1 uncultured Lachnospiraceae bacterium | reverse complement strand
ATGATGCCATGGAGATATATATCGGACATCTGGGATTGCTTTGCGATATTGAGGAACAGAGAACAACTGATGTTGAAGAATGGGAAAGTAGTGAGATTATCGATGTATACGAAAAAGGAAGTAAGATTTCGGGAATAGAAGATGACTATCGGTGGAAACGGCTTAAGGTAAGGCTTCAGCCAATATTGGAAGAGGAGGGGAGTCGTCAGTATTAATTTTAAGATGGCGGCAAGTGACCAATTTGGAGGTAGTGCCGATGAAAAACAGAGTTAAAAAACAGGATTGAATAGGAGGTTTGAGATATGTATTATGTTATGTTTTACGGTGGAATAGCATGTGCATCTGCAAGCTTTATATATGCAATTTATATTTTTTCAAAAAAAAATATAAGACAATGTATAAAGAATTTGATGAAGCTGTCTGCGCTGCTTATTGTCTGCACCGTAACAATGGGATATGGAACTGTAAGCATTGTAACGGAAGCGGATAATGATAAAGCTGCAAGTAACTGTGAGAAAACGGAGAATAAAAGCGAAGAGCAAGTTGCGGAGGACGGTAAGAAGCAGGAGGATAAAAGTGAAGAGCAAGTTGCGGAGGATGGTAAGAAACAGGAGGATAAAAGCGAGGAGCAGGTTGCGGAGGACAGTAAGGAGCAGGAGAATGAAATAACGATTGATGAAATAAGATATATTGACAGAAATAACGAGGCATATTCACCAATAGAGGATGTGATATGGTGTGGAAATAATAAGGAATTGTACATCGTATTTCGTGTCAGCTGTGAAGGAGATAAATTAAAGCTCCAAGATGATGGTACGGCTAATGTATTTGTGCGGATAAAAGGAAAAGATGAGCGATATCCGGCGAAGGAGCTTGTAAGCGATGGAACGGAAGACTTGCATGACGGGGAGAAGCACTGTGATTATGAGAAATATTACAGCATTAAAGCGTTTTCGGAAAAATGGCAGGAGCTTGAGGATGGCTTGTTTGATGGTTGTATGGAGATATGTGTGGAGGATATTAATGGAGAGATATGCACTGTCTCTACCGGGAGAATAATATATGGAGAAAAAGAACCGGAGATAATTATGTCGGCTGTTGATGATGAAAAAGAGAATAGTATCTGTGATATTGATAAGAAGGACTCTGCTGATGGCTGGACTTCAGATCCGATAGGAATAAAGATATCAGTAAGTGATGAGGTTGGAATAAGCAATGTGTCATATAGGATTTCTGATAACATCGCTGAATCGACGGATTATGGCGAAGATACGGAGTGCAATTTTACTAAATATATAGAGAGGGAGATAATGGTTTCGGAATCGTCTAAGGATAGTTCCGGTGTACCTGTTGTGCTCACTGTGACTAATGTTTTGGGAAATGTGTCTGTGGTCACAAGATGGATTCATACAGACAGCGTGACTCCGACCGTATTCATTGACGGATATGAAAATGATAAGGGAGTCATTAATGTGAAAAATGATATTATATATTCGAACACAGGTGTATGCGTAAGATTTAATGCGGAGGATATAGGCTCGGGCTTAAGTGCGGATAACCTGGAAGCGGAATATGCTTATATCGATAAGGAAAAGGAGAGTATAGTTTCTCCGGTTGTCCTTTCCGTTCAAAAGGACGACAAGGGATATTATGTGTATATTCCGGATGATATTCCTGATAATGTTTATGATGGTTATGTGACAATCCGTGCCAAGGACAGAGCCGGAAATCAGACTGAGATTACCGGAAGTCGTATGATAATCTGTAAGAAATCCCCAAAGATCAATTGGAGTTCCGACATTGATATGGAAAGCTGGACCAATAAAGATATTCTTCTGCACATTAGCTGCAATGCACCGGATTGCGGTATCAGAAAGATTTCTTATTATGTTGCCGGAAACAAGGTGAAGGAGGATAGGCCTGAAAATGTTGAATATGTAATAGAACAGGAGCTTCTTCTTGATAAATCCGCAGAGAAGAAAAACGGATATATTGTTGAGATACGAATGGTAGATAATTGCGGCAATGAATGCAATAAAAAGCAGAGGGTGTATATCGACAAGAATAAACCGGAGCTTTCCGTAGCGGGAGCAGATAATGATACATACCATTCGGAAAATGTCAGACTTAAGTATGAGGTGTCAGATATATCATTTACGGATACAAGGGTGAAGTATGACATAGTAAGAGTGTCGGACGAAAAAGAATATAAGGAGATGAGAGAGGATTTTGTGCCTAAGAATTATACGGATTCGGACGAGATTGTATTTTCTAAGGAAGGAGAATATACGGTAAATGCAGTGGCGGTTGATGGCGCGGGGAACAAAAAGGCAGCTTCAAAGCTGCAATTTGTAATTGATAAGACAGCACCTGAAATATTTATGAGAGGTGTTAAGGATAATGACATAAAGGGAAGGGATGTGAAGGTGGACTTTTTGTGTGAGGAAAGATATTATGAGTCCGATGAGATAACGATAAGTGTTGCTCGTACATTGGAAAACCGAACGGAGAAACAGAGACTTGATATATTTGAAAAAAACAGCAGTAAGGAGCTCAAGTCATATATTTTTTCCGAAGAAGGACAGTATGAGGTCACTATGGATGCAAAAGATAAAGCGGGTAATACTGCCGTGACGGAGATACTGCATTTTATTGTGGATAAGACGGCACCGGAGATATATATTCTGGGAACGGAGCCGTACAGGCAGTGGGAAGACGAGGTCAGGCTTAAGGTGATGGTGAAGGAGGAATTTTTTCAGAATAATAAGGTTGCCTTGACGGGAAGTATATCGGATATGGACGAAGAATCTTCAAAGCTTTTACTTCCTAAGATGCAGATGGAGAAAAAGTCCAATACATTATCTCTTTCATTTGACAAGGATGGAGTGTATGGTATTAGCGTGAGTGCGAGGGACGGGGCCGGAAATGTATCGCAGAAAAAACTTCATTTTCTTATTGACAGAGAGACTCCGGTGATATCGGGAATTGATAAATATGACGGGAAATATCTGAAGGAGTTTGAAATCGGAGAGGAAAAGGAGGAGATGTTTCGCGATCTTACATTGAAGTCATGTGGTATGACACTTAACGGAATTGAGTACGACGGATGTAAGATCAGCGACGAAGGAAGATATGTCCTGACAGCTTATGCGGAGGACGAATTAGGACACAGAAGTGAGAAACGGGCGGAATTTGTCGTTGACCACACTGCACCGGAGGTGATATTTACAGGAGCAGATGACGGAGATACCATGTGCGAGAAAGGGATTATCAAGTGGAAACTTCTTGATGACGGGGATGAAATAACAGGTGTGACAATTAATGATAAAGAATATGATGTAAATCTGCGTGAATTGAGTTATAATAGTTACGGCGATTACAATATAAGAATAGACAGTATTGATAATGCCGGTAACGAGGGAACGTCTACTCTTACCTTTAGATATGCACATGATAGATTACCGTATAAGAATGGTGGCAGAGAAGGTGAGGGAGACGGTAAAGGTGACAACAAGGGAGAAAGCGGATACAGAGGACAGTCTTATATGGAAAAGAATATATGGATGTCGGTTGTGCTGTTTTCGTTGAGTGTCGGAATGTTATCAACGGGAAGCATAATGCTGTATCGCAACAAGAAGAAAAGGAAAGGATAATAGTTATGATTAAGGCAGTTGTATTTGATATGGATGGCGTTATATTCGATTCGGAGAAGCTTTACAGAAAGCATTGGATGATTTCGGCAAAAGAATTCGGCATAGACGAAAATATTATGTCCACGCTTCTTGACAAGATTGCCGGTGCGACAAAGGAAAGAAATGAGAAGCTTATGAAATCGTATTTCGGAGAGGATTTCGATTATATGGCATTCAGGGAGCTTACCATGAATCGTATGGATGAAGATGTAAGAGAGAACGGTGTGGCACTAAAGCCCGGCGTTAAAGAGCTGTTCAATTACTTAAAAACCCATGGATATCTTATAGGACTTGCCACATCCACTGTGAAGGAGAGAGCAGAGAGGAACCTTAAACGGGCAGGGATCATAAGCTATTTTGACGGAATAATGTATGGAGGAATTGTGGCTGCCGGAAAGCCTGCTCCGGATATATATGAGCATGCCTGTCAGCTGCTTTCCGTAAAACCATCGGAAGCAATCGGTGTGGAGGACTCTATAAATGGAATAAAATCCTCTCATGCAGCTGGACTTTATACAATAATGGTGGTAGATCTGATAAAGCCGAATGACGAGGTGCTTGGAATGGCCGATCAGATATACGGTTCTTTGTTTGATGTAAAAGATTATATGATGTCTTTACAGGAGTAAAGTGAAAACTTCAGACATAAAATCAGAAAAATACTCATATATTGCACTATAAATGCTGACACACAGGAGAATGTCTCGAGGGGCATGGGAGTCGTATATTGTGTAAGGCATAATAAAAACAGGGAGTGAATCATATGAGTGTTGGAAGAAAGATGAGTGTTATTGTAAAAGGACTTATTGTTTCTTATGCGGTGACGGGTCTGCTGCTTGCCGTACTTGCCTTTGCGGTGTATAAGTTCGGACTTACAGAGTCGGTTACGGATATGGCGATTGTTGCCATCTATGTCATTGTGACTTTCCTTGGTGCATTTATTGTGGGCAAGCGCATAAAGGAACAGAAATTCTTATGGGGTTTGATATTAGGAACCTTGTATATTGCAATAATTACGGCGGCTGCATTAGCAATATCCCATACATTTCATGTGGCAGATACTGCTAACATAACATCGGCAATTCTTTGTGTAGGCGGAGGTCTTTTGGGCGGAATGCTAAGTTAGCGGGTATGTCCGATTAGCACCGACCGATAATTTTTATTTTGGGGAATTGACCTTGTAAATGCGTTGTGTTATACTATTTAATTATTTGTGGTTAATTCAGACTGTAGGTTCGTATAGGCAGGGTCATGAATTATCATGTAACAATATAATAATTATTAGATGAGAGGTAGATATTATGAAACATATTAAGACTTTAACAGACAAGACAT
>CAJOLO010000129.1 GCA_905235345.1 uncultured Lachnospiraceae bacterium | reverse complement strand
TCTCTTTGATGAAAGTCTTATATTAGTTCCGTCAAAGCATGCCGACTCAAAAAGCACGGTCTTAACCTGATCTGTGATCATGGAATTCTCTCCGCCCATGATTCCGGCAATAGCTACCGTCTTTTCGGCATCATTTATCATCAACACATCAGAATCCAGCTTTCTCTCCTGTCCGTCAAGAGTAACAAATGTGTCTCCATCCTTTGCGCGCTTAACAATAATCTCATTACCTGCGATCGTTGACAGGTCAAATGCATGCATTGGCTGACCATACTCCTCCATAACATAATTAGTTATGTCAACCAGATTATTGATGGAACGGATTCCCATGGAACGAAGTCTGTCCTGCATCCATTTAGGACTCGGTTTAATATTTTCAACGACCCGGGCACAATAACGAGTACAAAGTTCATTGTCTTCAACTGACACCTTTACAAAATCATTTACATCCTTATCATTACCTGTTTCCCTGAGCTCAGGTGCATAGAAAGACTTATTAAATGTAGCACCCACCTCTCTTGCCATACCTATCATGGAGAAACAGTCAACTCTGTTTGATGTAATCTCATACTCAACAATAGTATCATCAAGCCCCAGTGCATGTATTGCATCATCCCCGGGCTTTACTCCCGAATCCTCAGGGAACACATACACGCCATCCTCCGGTGCTTCAGGATAGAAATCCCGTGATGAACCAAGCTCCTCAATACCACACATCATACCATTACTCTCAACGCCACGAAGCTTACCTTTTTTGATATCGATACCATCCGGATATTCCTTGTCATCACCATGAGCAGCAGCCACCTTACCACCGTCAAGTACAAGAGGAATCATATCCCCTTCCTTCACATTCTTTGCACCTGTGACAATCTGAAGTTTAGAAGTTCCCACATCTACCTGGCATACCACCAGTTTATCTGCATCCGGGTGCTTTTCAATACTTTCAATCTTACCCACAACAATATTTTTGAGATTCTTGTCCTTCTTCTCATATCCCTCCACATGAGAACCTGAAAGAGTCATCTTATCTACGAATTCCTGTACATCCACATCAAGATCAGGAACATATGCTTTAATCCACGAAATCGGTGTATTCATAATCTATATTTCCTTTCTACTATATATTAATGCTTGTTCGTTCAGGCGCCGCGAAAAACAAATATCTGCTTCGCAGCTGCTTGTTTTTCTCTTGCGTTATCACACTCACAAGCCCGCATCTTCGATGCTCTACCGTCTGCTGTGCAGACTGCTTACTCGTTTAAGTGTCGCGAAAAGTAAATGTCCGCCTTGCGGCCACTTCCTTTTCTCTTGCGTTATCACACTCACAAGCCCGCATCTTCGATGCTCTACCGTCTGCTGTGCAGACTGCTTGTTCGTTCAGGCGCCGCGAAAAACAAATATCTGCTTCGCAGCTGCTTGTTTTTCTCTTGCGCGCCTAAAATTGATTTAGGAATCTTACATCATTTTCATAAAGAAGTCTCATATCATCAATCTCATACTTAAGTAATGTTACACGCTCAAGTCCGATACCAAATGCAAATCCCTGATACTCATTCTTATCAATACCACACATATCAAGCACATTGGGATGTACCATACCGCATCCGAGAATCTCTATCCAACCGCTTCCCTTACACATACGGCATCCCTTTCCACCGCATTTAAAGCATGTTATGTCAACCTCTGCCGACGGCTCTGTAAAAGGAAAATGATGTGGACGGAATTTCACCTTAGTCTTCTCTCCGAAGAATTCCTTAGCAAACTGCTCCAATGTTCCCTTGAGATCTGCAAATGTAATTCCCTTATCAATTACCAGTCCCTCTAACTGATGAAAAGATGGTGAATGAGTCGCATCCACCTCGTCCGCCCTGAACACCCGTCCCGGAGAGATCATACGAATAGGAAGCTTACCCTTCTCCATAACTCTGGCCTGTACAGGCGATGTCTGTGTTCTTAATAAAATGTCCTTTGTTATATAGAATGTATCCTGTTCATCCTTAGCAGGATGGTTGGCAGGTATATTCAACAATTCAAAATTATATCTGTCATATTCTACTTCCGGACCACCCACAACCTCATATCCCATTCCGATAAATACTCTCTCAAGATCCTCTAATGCGATCTGATTAGGATGTCTGTGCCCTCTCATATTTCTTTTTCCCGGAAGAGTAACATCTATAGTCTCTCTCTTCATCTTCTCAGTTCTTAGCTCTCTGGTAAGTCTCGTCCGTTCCTCTTCCAATCTTGTTTCAATAGCAGTTCTGGTATCATTAACCATCTGTCCTACCTTCGGACGATCCTCTGGAGCCACATCCTTCATAGATTTCAGAACTGCAGTCAGTTCACCTTTCTTTCCAAGCACAGCCACCTTGATATCATTGAGTGCGTCTATGCTGCCTGCACTCTCAATCTTAGCAAGTGCATCGGCCTTAATAGATTTCAATTTCTCTTTCATCATTTATCTCCTTTTTATTATTTTACATTTTTTATATTCAAAAAAGAGCAGTCATCCCACAAGGGACGAGACTGCTCGCGATACCACCCCAATTCCGGAGTGAGTTGTGCACCATCATTGTCCGTTCATCATTATATCATTTTATCACTCAGCATAATCTTCATATAAAGATCATTAACTTACATTAATAATACACATATAAAATACAAGCAAAACTATTTTAACATTTTTTTCACTCGTGTCAAGTATCCCTTTGAATAGAAATAGTTACACATTGCCCCCAATAGCAGGAAAAACATACAACAATACAGCCACAGCATCGCAATAACGATTCCGGCTAAAGAGCCGTACATTATTGAAAGATTAGGAAATATAACAACATATACAAGCATTATCCTTGAAATTATCAACCATGCAACGGAGGAAAATGCAGCCCCCGGCATCTGTGATTTAATTCTATTAGACAGGTTGATATGTTCTTCCTTTCCCATAGGTATGCCAAATCCACCAGGCAATACCACATAAAGCATCAATATAAAAAAATAAAACAGCAGCCATCCAAGCAGATATCTTATACATAGAAAAAGCTTACCTAATGCAGAACCAATTTCAAAGGCCTTTTTTATATATATCCGATAATAATGACTGGTAAATACGTAAACTGCCATAACGGACACAAATACTATTATAAATATTATTGTATATAAGAAAGCTATCGGACGATATTTCCAATACCTGTTCTCAGCACGAATATTATACATCGAATTAAATCCGTCCATAAGAGCAGCTATTCCGTTTGAGGCCGACCATAAAGATGCTATGGCAGATACAGAAATCACGGTAGAACTTGCTCTGTTATACAAATCGTCAGTGATTCCTTCAACATATTTAGACAGATCGTGTGGTATAAAACTCATCAAAAGATTATATACATCCTGCTGTGAAAATGGCAGATATGTAGTAATTGCCAGAATAAGTGATACCAGTGGAACAACTGACAACAACAAAAAGAATGCGGCCTTAGCTGCACATGCGCTCGTATAGTTAGTAAATACCATATCAAAAAAACGTTTACCAAAGGCAAGCAAAAGTTTGACTCTGTATTTCATGCTATGTTTTCGTCGTTTTTTCTCCGGATTCTGAAAAGCAGCATTATCTACAGTTGACTTCTCAACATTACTATCATCCGCACCGGCTCTGTTATCATTCTGATTCATATGAGAACCATCAATGTATTTATCACTCATACTATCTCCTAATCGTTCCCTGTCATTTGATACATGTCTTTAATCACAGTACCCGAATAATAATGTGCAATAATATCAGTAGCCATATATCCAAGCTTAGCCATATCATTCGCACCATTCTGACTCAGACCGACACCATGTCCAAAGCCTCCACCTTTTATAGTATAACCATTATCCTCAGCTATATAAAAATATGCACTAGGTAATGTTTTCCATCCCGTCACCGGCGAGCCATCCTGTTTATATATTGTGACATTATCAGGACAAAGCAATGCTCTTGCATTAGCCTGCCCCGTAACACGAATTGTTTCAGAAGAACCGGTAATTAACATCTCCTCGACAATACCGCTTGGTCCTCTTTTGGTTACCTCAATACTGACCAGATCTCCTATAGAACTGATGGATTTCTTTTCAAAGCGTCCGGATGAATTCTTCGCCAATATATATTCAGGCATAGCCTGTATCCGTTCGTACAGATGCGCATTAATTGTATCTCCCAGCTCCTTAGCAGAATATACCACATTCCACCTGAAAAATGGTTCTTCTGCTTCAATAAAGTCTGTACCAAGATTACCGTCTATAAAGTCTTCGAAATTCTGTTCATCAGATAAATTAGCAATATCATTAAGTTCATTTTCCATCGTGTCAAGAAGATACGGTTCCTGATTGCCCCCCCACACAGCACTGTTGCTGCTGGTCGCTCCACATGATGTCGAGAAGAAAAATGCTTCTATAACCTCATCATCATAGCATGGTACAATACCGTATGTATCATCTACCGCATATATTGCTCTTTCATCCTCCGATACATTATTATACACCTGACATTCTATACTGTCATCTAAATGTGCACCATATTGTGAATATTTATCGCTCTCCATCTGCCTGTATGCATATGCTCTTGCACAAATAGCCTGGGCTTTAAGAGCCTCCATTTCAAAGTAAACCGGCATCTCGCTTGGTAATACTCCATATAAATACTGCTCTATCGGAAGTTCATTAATGATCATAACACCATTATCATCTCTGGATAATTCTATTGTTCCACGATATGAAGGAAATCCATTCTGTCGTTCGATATTCGCTACAGTTATACGTCCGTCCTCCTCCTTAGAACTGATTCTGGCAGGTCCTCCTTTCAACTGTTCACTACCATTACTGAACAATATTCTTTCTCCCGCCGAATATTCCTCAACATCATCTCCGTATGTAACCGTATAATCCGTATCAGAAGTAATTGCCACCTGCCCATGATAGTAACTTGAGTAGTCGGAATTACTTATCAGAACTCTTATATTTTTCGAATTGATATTGTCTGTCAACAGTGCAGCCTCAATAACATTATCTTTAACATACAAAGAAACCTTATCATAACCTATAAGTGTTCCTGCCGACTGCGATGCCTTAAATGCTCCATTGATTTTATACACGTTAAAATTCTCTGATAAATACAATTCATCCTCATATCCATCAGC
>CAJOLO010000128.1 GCA_905235345.1 uncultured Lachnospiraceae bacterium | reverse complement strand
GATGTGGGAATCCACAGAAATGAGAATAACAAGCTTTGCGGAGATGTTGATTTTGAAAGCGTTGAGCCGATTGCGTCTGCAATTACACCGGTACCGGGCGGGGTTGGACCTATGACGATTGCAATGCTTATGAATAACTGTGTAGAAGCAGCAACTATGTTCGACTAAAAAAATAATAGGCGTTTGATGCTTCATCAATCAATAACGCGTATCTATGAAGCAAAGCTGAATAGATACAGGAATTTTTAATTTTAAGCTTGATTGGAGAACTTATGATTAACATTATGTTTGTATCCCTTGGGTGTGATAAGAATCTGGTAGACAGTGAGGTAATGCTTGCACTTTTGCAGGAGAAAGGCTATAGCATAACCAATGTCGAGAGTGAGGCAGATGTATGCGTTATTAATACCTGCTGTTTTATCGGAGACGCAAAGGAAGAAAGTATCGAAAATATAATAGAGCTTGGGAAACTTAAAGAAACCGGGAAGCTTAAGGGGATTGTTGTCACGGGATGTCTTTCCCAGAGATATCAGCAGGAGATATTTGAGGAGCTTCCGGAGGTGGATGCAGTTATCGGTACAATGTCGATAGAATCGATTGTTGATGCAGTTGATTCAGTTCTTAATGGTAACAGGTATGAATGCTTTACTCCGCTGACACATCTGCCTTCCATCAAGGATAAAAGGAGCATAACCGGTGGTACCTATATGGGATATCTTAAGATTGCCGAGGGCTGTAATAAGCGTTGTACCTACTGTATAATTCCATATGTCAGGGGAGATTACAGAAGTGTTCCGATGGATGAAGTTGTGGAGCAGGCCAGACATCTGGTTGACAACGGTATTCGTGAACTTTGTCTTGTTGCACAGGAAACAACGGTTTATGGATTGGATATTTATGGAAAGAAATGTCTTCCTGAGCTTATAAGAAAGCTTTCAGAGATAGAGGAACTTCATTGGATAAGGCTTCTATACTGTTACCCTGAGGAGATTACCGATGAACTTATCGACGAGATAAGGGTTAATCCTAAGGTGTGTCATTACATAGATATGCCTATACAACACAGTGAGGATGCGGTGCTTAAGCGTATGGGCAGAATGACCACGAGGCAGGAGATTACCGAGCGTATTAACAGTATCAGGGAAAAAATTCCGGACATTGTAATCAGAACAACACTTATAACCGGTTTTCCCGGGGAAACAGAGGATGAACATGAAGGAGTGCTTGAGTTCATTGACGAGATGGAATTTGGCAGACTTGGTGCATTTACATATTCCGCAGAAGAAGGAACTCCGGCAGCAGAGATGGATGCTCAGATATCCGAAGAAGTTAAGGAGCGATACCGTAATGAGATAATGGAGCTTCAGCAGGAGATATCTTTTGATATCAACAAATCTCAGATTGGCAGAGTGGTTGTTGTGGATGGCTATCTGTATGAAGATGAGATGTATGCATGTCGTTCATATATGGATGCACCGGACATAGATGGAATTGTGTTTGTAAAGTCAAATGAGGAACTGTTGTCAGGAGATTTTATAAATGTGAGGATTACAGACTGTAATGAATATGACCTTATAGGAGAGCAGGTTGATTATTAATCTTTAGTATTGGCTGTATTTTTACATATTTGCAATTTTTGAATTATGCTCAGATTTTAAAGGCGGTTCGTGCATATATGGATATTTAGTAGAAAAGAGGTAAAGATATAATGGATGAAAACAAGAAGAGTAAAAATGGAATGAACTTACCCAATAAACTGACAATTCTAAGAACAGTGCTTATACCGTTTTTTTTGATAGCTTTGCTATGTGATAAAGAATACGGAGGTTTTATTCCGTATGGAAATTGGATTGCACTTTTGATATTTGCGTTAGCTTCAATAACCGATATGCTGGATGGTAAGATTGCGAGAAAATACAATCTTGTTACTAATTTTGGGAAATTTATGGATCCGCTTGCCGACAAGCTTCTTGTTTCGTCTGCTATGATTGCATTTATAGAGCTTGACAGGATACCGTGTTGGATAGTTATTGTTATTATTGCAAGAGAGTTTATTATAAGCGGTTTTCGTCTTGTGGCTGCTGATAATGGAATTGTTATTGCGGCAGGTATATGGGGCAAAATAAAGACTGCCGAGCAGATGGTAATGCTCTGCATAATGATTGCCGATCTTGGATCAGTATTTCCTGATGCGGCAGATGGTATATATATATTCGAGAATGTATTGATATATATTGCACTAATACTTACTATTGTATCTCTTTTGGATTATCTTATTCATAATAAAGGAGTGTTGGCTGAAAATAATATATAAAATTGTTTCATTTCGTACTTGAAATAAAGTGATAAAAGTAATAGAATATACATTGGCTAAAATTTGGTCTGCATGAGCAGAACTGTCAATAAATTATTAACGGAGGGCTAGAAATGAGCAGTAAGACGAAGTTGTCAGCAAGTGATAGAATTGCAACATTACTTGATGACGGGAGTTTTGTTGAGGTTGGTGCTTATGTTACGTCAAGAAGCACAGACTTTAACATTAATGATCAGGATACGCCTAAGGACGGCGTAGTTACCGGTTATGGTACGATCGACGGAAGACTCGTGTTTGTTTACAGTCAGGATTCCACAGTGCTTGGTGGATCTATTGGCGAGATGCATGCTAAGAAGATTTCCGGAATCTATGACATGGCACTTAAGATGGGTGCACCGATTGTCGGACTTATTGATTGTGCCGGACTGAGATTACAGGAGGCAACAGATTCACTTAATGCATTTGGTAACATATTTGCAAAGCAGGCAGTGGCTTCCGGAGTTATTCCACAGATTACAGGTGTATTCGGTGTCTGTGGCGGTGGTAGTGCATTTATACCTGCATTGTCAGATATTACATTTATAGTTAAGGATAATGCAAAGTTGTTTGTTAACAGTCCTAATGCATTAGATGGGAACTACGCAGAGAAACTTGACACTGCAGCAGCAGATTATCAGGCGGGTAAAAGTGCTGTTGTTGATGAAGTGTTAGAGGATGAAGTGGAATTGTTGTCCAGAATCCGTCAGGTTGTTGCGATACTTCCTTCCAATAATGAGGATGATTCTAATTATTCTGATCCAACGGATGATCTTAACAGAGAAATCCCTAATCTTGAAAGTCTTGAGGATGATGCGAGAGCCGTTCTTGCCAATATTGCAGATAATAATGTGTTCATTGAGCTTAAGAAAGAATATGCTAAAGATATGGTTATCGGATTTATCAAGCTTGGCGGGACAACTGTTGGTTGTGTTGCCAATCAGGTATCTGATGGCGGAGATGTTCTTTCAACAGCCGGTGCATATATTGCGGCAGAGTTCGTGAATTTCCTGGATTCATTCAGTATTCCTGTGCTTACGCTTACAAATGTTAAAGGTTTTAAGGCTACAGTTAATGAGGAGGCTACAATTGCTAAGGCTTCAGCAAAGCTTACTTATGCGTTTGCTAATGCTGATATTCCTAAGGTTAATCTTGTCATGGGCGATGGAATCGGAAGTGCTTATCTTGCAATGAATTCCAAGTCTATAGGTGCCGATATCGAATATGCATGGAAGACAGCCAGAATCGGTACTATGGATCCTGATGCTGCTGTTAAGATTATATATGCCGAAGACATTAAGGGTGACAAGTTCGATTCATCTAAGTTATCTGAACTTACCCGTGAATATACAGAGAAGATGTCAAGTGCAACGGCAGCCGCTAAGCGTGGTTATGTTGATGACATCATTGACGGAGCTGCAACCAGAAAGAGACTTATTGCAGCGTATGAGATGTTATATACAAAGGCTGATTTCAGACCTTTGAAAAAGCATGGGGCAGTATAGTAAAGGAAGGAGATTTTTTGTTTATGAAAATGAAGAAAATAGCTTTGTTGTTTTCTATGCTGGCTGTCCTTGGAGCATTAACCGCATGTAGTAATGGTATTACCGAAGTTTCGTTTGAATATGATGAAACTGATATTGTATATAATACTGTATTTCAGGCTAATCAGATTGATAATATTGATGAGGCATATCGTGCCTATCTCAAAGATCAGGTTGATGAAAGTCCAATGGCTGAAATTCTCCTTACAGGAGTTAGCAACTTTGACAGTGCAAGAGAAGAATGCGGCGAGTTTGTCGGATACAGGTCTAAGGACGGAAGTGTATTGAAATATGATGTTTCAACTATTACCAGTGCACAGACAGAGGATGCATACAAGGCAGCAAAGGAAGAATTGGATAACTTCATTGCCAATGTTGACTTTGATATTGAAGAGGATAAAAATGGTTTTGTTACCGTTAATGTCCAGGCAGTTTATGAAAACAGAGATGCAGAATACAGCTTCGTATATGAAGAGAATCCTGAAGCTGCATATGCTTTGGAGCTTACGGGACAGAATACCAATCCTTATAAAATTAAAGAGATTACAGTAACTCCGGATTATTCCATGAAAGAGATCATGGGTAAAGCTGCAGCCAATACGCTTATGGGAATGGGTACGGTATTTATTGTATTGATTTTCATTTCGTTTATTATTGGACAATTTGGTAATATTGATAAGCTCGTAAATAAAAGTGTCAATAAGGATAATAAAAAAGAAGCAACATCATCAGAAACACTTTCAAAGAGTACGGATATCAGTGCTCCTGTATCTGCTGAGAATTCAGTAGACGATAAGGAACTTATAGCTGTTATAACTGCAGCAGTTGTTGCAGCTAATGTCGCGAATGGCGGAAGTGACAAGCTGATAGTTCGTTCAATCAGAAAAGCGAGAAGATAATATTTTAATAATACAACATAACTAATAAATATGTATAATTTAAACCGCATAACAAGAATGGATGATAAGTTTGAGATTTTATCGTAAATGCTGATATAGCAAGAATTTAACATCGTTGATTAAGAAAATGCGGAACTATAATAGGAGGAATATAACATGAAGAATTATAGAATTACAGTTAACGGAACTGCCTATGATGTGGCAGTAGAGGAATTGGGAGCAGGTGCAGCACCGGTAGCTTCTGCACCGATAGCAGCACCGACACCTGTCGCAGCACCGGCACCTGCAGCAGCACCTGCAGCCACTGGCGCAGCAGGTTCAGTTAAAGTTGCAGCACCTATGCCCGGTAAGATTCTTGCAATCAAGGCTAATAACGGACAGGCTGTTAAACGTGGTGAGGTTATTATGATTCTTGAAGCTATGAAGATGGAGAATGAAATTACAGCTCCTGAGGATGGAACAGTTGCAAGTATTAATGTTGGTGTAGGTGACAGCGTAGAGGCTGGTGACACACTTGCTACTTTGAACTAATTTGAACATACATTAAGAATTAGACAGGAGGAAGTGTTCATGGATTATATAGTATCAACATTGCAGAATCTGGCAGGACAGACAGCATTTGCTAATCTTTACTGGGGTAATTTCATAATGATCGCAGTTGCCTGTTTCTTCCTTTTGCTTGCAATTAAATTTGGTTTTGAACCACTATTATTAGTCCCTATCTCGTTCGGAATGCTTTTGGCTAATATGTTTCCGGGCATTATCGCAGAGGGCGGATTGTTCCATTTTTTCTATATGTTAGATGAGTGGAGTATCCTTCCGTCACTTATTTTCTTGGGCGTCGGTGCGATGACGGATTTCGGTCCGCTGATTGCTAATCCTAAGAGTTTTCTGTTAGGAGCGGCGGCACAGTTTGGTATTTATTCGGCATATTTCTTTGCAATCCTTATGGGATTTGGAGATAAGGCAGCAGCAGCCATTTCAATTATCGGTGGTGCTGACGGACCTACATCAATATTCCTTGCAGGTAAGCTTGGAATGGGCGGAACATTGATGGGTCCTATTGCAGTGGCAGCTTATTCCTATATGGCATTAGTGCCTGTTATTCAGCCACCTGTAATGAAGCTTCTCACAACTGAGAAGGAGAGAAAGATTAAGATGGAGCAGTTAAGACCTGTTTCAAAGTTAGAAAGAATTCTTTTCCCTATTGTTGTAACAATTGTGGTTGTATTGATTCTTCCTACAACTGCACCGCTTGTTGGTATGCTTATGTTAGGAAATCTTTTCAGAGAGTGTGGAGTTGTAAAACAGCTTACAGAAACAGCTTCTAATGCTCTTATGTATATTGTTGTTATCCTGCTTGGTACTTCGGTAGGTGCTACAGCACAGTCATTCTTGAATGTTTCTACTCTTAAGATTGTTGTTCTTGGTCTGGTTGCATTTATTATTGGTACGGCAGCAGGTGTGTTGTTTGGTAAGATTATGTGTATTGCTACACATGGCAAGGTTAATCCGCTTATCGGTTCAGCAGGAGTTTCAGCTGTTCCTATGGCTGCCCGTGTTTCACAGAAGGTTGGATCAGAGGCTGATCCTACCAACTTCCTGTTGATGCACGCTATGGGTCCTAATGTAGCAGGAGTTATAGGAACTGCAGTTGCGGCAGGAACATTTATGGCTATATTCGGAGTATTTTGATATCAAAACTTGAATTTATTAATCGTTAATAGAAATCTTTAAATTATAATGGAGGAAAATAGAATGGGGAAGAAAGATAATAATTCGCCAAAGGTGGAAGCTAAGCCGGTTGGAATTACAGAGACAGTCCTTCGTGATGCTCATCAGTCTCTTATTGCAACTCGTATGACCACAGAGCAGATGCTTCCTATCATTGATAAGATGGATAAGGTCGGCTATCACTCAGTTGAATGTTGGGGTGGTGCAACTTTTGATGCCTGTCTTCGTTTCTTAAAGGAGGATCCTTGGGAGAGACTTCGTAAATTAAAAGATGGTTTCAAGAATACAAAGCTTCAGATGTTGTTCCGTGGACAGAACATTCTGGGATACAGTCCTTATTCGGATGATGTAGTTGAATATTTTGTTCAGAAGTCTATTGCTAATGGTATAGATATAATTCGTATCTTTGACTGTCTTAATGATATCCGTAACTTAGAGACAGCGGTTAAGGCAGCTAATAAGGAAAAGGGACATGCACAGGTTGCACTTTCTTATACTTTAGGTGATGCCTACACGATGGATTATTGGAAAGATATGGCTAAGAGAATCGAAGAAATGGGTGCAGATTCAATCTGTATCAAAGATATGGCAGGTCTTCTTGTTCCTTCTGCCGCAACAGAACTTGTTCAGGCACTTAAGGCAGGAACAGACTTACCGATCCAGCTTCATACTCATTACACCTCCGGTGTGGCTTCGATGACATACATGAAAGCTGTTGAAGCCGGATGTGATATAATTGATACCGCAATGTCACCGCTTTCTATGGGTACTTCACAGCCTGCAACAGAGGTTATGGCTAAGTCGTTTGAGGGAACACCGTATGATCCCGGATTTGACCAGAAGTTACTTGCTGAGATTGCTGATCATTTCCGTCCGATGCGAGAGGAGTGGTTAGAGTCAGGACTTCTAAGTCCTAAGGTAATGGGTGTTAATATCAAGACATTGCTTTATCAGGTACCCGGTGGTATGTTAAGTAATCTTGTATCTCAGTTAAAAGAGATGAAACAGGAAGACAAGTTCGACGAAGTGTTAGAGGAAGTTCCTCGTGTTCGTAAGGACTTCGGTGAACCGCCACTTGTTACTCCGTCTTCACAGATCGTAGGTACGCAGGCAGTGCTTAATGTGGTTATGGGCGAGAGATATAAGCAGATGACTAAGGAGTCTCGTGATCTTCTTGTTGGTAAATACGGCCAGACCGTTAAGCCGATGAATCCGGAGGTTCAGAAGAAAGCTCTTGATGCGCTTGGAATGGATAAGCCTATTACTTATCGTCCGGCTGATGATATTGAGCCACAGCTTGAGAAACTTGAGAAAGAGGTTGCACAGTATAAACAACAGGACGAAGATGTATTATCTTATGCTTTATTCCCGCAGGTTGCAACAGAGTTCTTTAAGTATCGCGAAGCACAGCAGACCAAAGTGGATGCGAGCGTAGCTGACACAGAGAACGGAGTTTATCCGGTATAATATATCTCAGACAGAGATGACCCCCACCTTTAAGCAAAGCGTAGGCGGGGGCAGGAAACTTGTCTCAGGCGGGGTTCAATCTCCGTATGAGATATACGCTCCGCGAGGATGCGAAGGGATTTGCATATGAAATATGTCAGCATAGCTGACGCAAATCCCGCGCCAAGACTCGCGAGCGAGTTTTGAAAATGATAAGCGAAACGTCTGGATGTTCATAATATTTTAATGTATTATTGATTCAGGTGTTTCGCTTTTTTAATCTGATAAAAAGGCATTTATATGAATAATAAGAGTATAATTGTAATAGGTGGCGGAGCTGCCGGAATGATGGCAGCCATCTGGGCTGCGAGAAATGATAATAATGTTATATTGATTGAGCAGAATGAGAAGCTTGGGAAAAAGCTTTTTATTACAGGTAAGGGAAGATGCAACTTCACAAATGCCTGTGATATAGAGGATTTGTTTGGGAATGTGGCAACTAACTCTAAGTTCATGTATAGTTCTTTCTATTCATTTTCCAATCAGATGGTGATGGATTTCTTTGAGGAATTGGGTCTTCGATATAAAGTGGAGAGAGGAAACCGGGTATTTCCTGAGTCTGATCATTCGTCGGATGTCATTAAAGTGTTGGAAAAGGAACTTAGAAGATTAAATGTGGATATAAGGCTCAATACAAGAGTTGATGAGCTTATTATAGATAATGGTGTTGCTTGTGGAGTTGTGACTCACGAAATTAGTACTAATACATATAGTAGAGATAAACTTAAAATAAATAATAATACTAATTTCAAAAAAAATAGTAATCGAATCAGCAATGTCAAAAAACAAAAATTAAACGCAGATAAAATTATAGTAACCACAGGAGGAATCTCATATCCGCGAACCGGAGCGTGTGATTCCGGATATAGGTTTGCTGAAAACGCAGGGCATACCATAGTCAAACCACAGCCATCTCTTGTACCGTTTGAAGTAAAAGAGAAATGGTGTAAGGATTTGATGGGTGTATCTCTTAAAAATGTTGGAATGTCGGTATTGGTTAAAGACCATAAAGGAAAAGAGAAAAAGGTCTTTGAAGATTTTGGCGAAATGCTTTTCACACACTTTGGTGTCAGCGGCCCTATGGTAATTAAAGCAAGTGCATATATTCACAAATATCTTGGTGAAGATATTATATTATCAATAGATTTAAAGCCTGCTCTTTCTGATAAACAACTTGATGAAAGAATACTACGTGATTTTGAGATTTTCAGGAATAAGCAACTATCTAACGGACTTGAGAAGCTGCTGCTAAGATCTCTTATTCCGGTAGTTGTTGATTATTCGGGGCTTGATGGTAATAAGAAAATATCTGAGATTACCAAAGAGGAAAGAAGAATATTAGGAGAGTCGATAAAAAATCTGAAAATGCATGTTACAGGTCTGCGTGGATGGGATGAAGCAATCATTACCAAAGGCGGAGTTAGTGTTAAGGAGATCGATCCTTCTACTATGGAGTCAAGGAAAGTTAAAGGATTGTATTTTGCCGGAGAAGTGCTTGATGTAGATGCGCTTACAGGAGGTTTTAATCTTCAGGTGGCATGGTCTACCGGATATCTGGCAGGGATATCATAAAGCCACACATAGCTGAAAGTAACGTGATAAAAT